>CAZNSM010000003.1:79849-94711 GCA_964575615.1 uncultured Pirellulales bacterium
ATCCAGCCGCAATCCTGGCGGATCGGATTCTGGAGCAACGTTCCGGCCGACAGTCGATACGCGTTCAGCCGGCCGGGCACGCTGCTGTGGCTGGTCAACGTCGACGCCGATCGCGTCACGCAAGAGCCGGTCGGCACCGATGCGTTCCCGAACAAGCCCTCCGACACCTGCTTTGCGTATCACGTGGACCTTGAAGCACGCGAGTACTTCTGGCAGGGCAACTACGTCGAGGACCAGACGCAGGACAGCATCTTCTGGGTGAGCATCACGGCGGTCTACACCGGTTCGCCCGAGCCGGACTACGTCTGGGGCTGGAAGAGCCGCGCGATGCCCTGGATGGATGCCGCGGTCACCTTCAGCTTCCGTACGAACGATCTGCGGCAAGGGATGACCGTCGAGCCGGCCATCGTCCAGCCGATCACCAATTCGCTGGTCTGTGAACGCCTCGACACCTACGACATGGCGTTCGAGCTGGACACCGATCCCGATTTCATCAAGTGGGAGCAGCCCTTCACGGGGCTTCGTCATTGGAAGCACTATGAGGATGAAGAGTCCCTGGCCGTTCGCGGACCGGTCGCGTCGGACAAGTGGGTGCAGGAACCCGACACGACGGGCACCGGGATGGACGTCGACATCACGCGGGACCTTCCCGTGACCTGGGCCGCGCAGATCGGCGCCGACGACTTCGAGTGTACGACGACCGGACCGATCACCGGCATCACCCTCTGGGGTGCGTGGTACCATGGCGTGCTGCCCGCCGGCGGCGCCGGCGACGTCACGTTCACGCTGACCATTCGGGAGGATGTTCCCGCCGGTGCCAGCTCGACCGGCTATAGCATGCCGGGCAGGGTCCTCTGGACGAAGCAGTTCTCGGCCGGCCAGTTCACGGTCGAATCGCTCGACGCCAGAGCGCAGAGCTTCTACAGCCCGTGCAACCAGGCGTATGAGCCTGCCAGCCACGTGACGGTTTACCGGTACGATTTCCCGATCGACGCGAGGGACGCGTTCGTACAGACCGGGACGTCGAGCCGGCCTGTGGTGTACTGGCTCAGCGCGCAGGCATATGTGCTGCAACGGGCCGGCAGCGTCGCGACGCGCTTCGGGTGGAAGGCTTCCGCCGACCACTGGAACGACTTGGCGGTCTGGGTGCAGGCCCAGGAGACCTACAGCGGCACCTGGCAGCAATTGCGTTACCCGAAGGGGCACTCGCTCTCGACGCGGCCGGTCGATCTGGCCTTCGCGATCGAAACGCAGGAGGCGGATGCCGGCCTGGCCTATCGCCGTCTGGTGGCCGATGACTGGCAGTGCAACAGCGCCACCTCCGTGACGGGAATCGTCTGGTGGGGCTCCTACATCGGCTATGGCTATCAGCCATGCGAGTGCAGCCAGATGACGGCGCCGCGACAGCCCGACTACTTCCAACTGGCGATCTGGTCCGATGCGCCCGACCCGGCGCCGAGCAATCCGGCCACGTTCAGCTATCCGGCCGAGAAGATCTGGGAATACACCGCCAAGGACTTCGACGAGGTGATGGTCGGCTTCGACAAGCACCCCGAGTCGGGCGAAGCGGGCCGATACGGCTTCGAGCCGGTCTACCGCTACACGCTGCAACTGCCGCGCGACGCCTGGTTCGAGCAGAAGAACCCGCGCGAGATCTACTGGCTGAGCATTGCGGCGGTCTACAACGATGCCCGGACCATGGAGTACCCGTGGGGCTGGACGAACCATCCGTACACCGCCTGGAGTCCGTCGGGGGCGCAACGGCTGGCCCACTGGAAGCTCGACGAATCCAAGGGCGCCGTTGCCGCCGACAGCTCAGGCAACGACAACGATGGAACGCTTGTGGGCAATCCTGTCTGGCGACCGGCGAATGGCCAGATCGGCGGCGCGATCGACCTCGACGGCCGCGGCGCCTACATTCGCGTCACCAAGGCCAAAGGGCTGGATTTCGCGCCGGGCTCGTTCTCCGTTTCCGCGTGGGTCAACGCCCGCGAGGTTCGCGGCGGATGGCAGACCATCATGGAATACGATCGCGACAGCACCAGGGGCAATCGTTTCGGGCTGTGGATCGATGCCAACGGCCGCTTCCACTTCCGGGTCGGCATGAACACCTGGCAAACGACGCAGAGCCTCAGCGCCAACCAGTGGCATCTGCTGACGGCGACGTATGACGCGTCGACGCGTCAGATGAAGCTCTACATCGATGGCGTTCTCGGCGGGACCGCCACCAATCTCAGCGGCTACGTCGCGCCGACGCAGGCGACGCTCACGATCGGCGTGCGCGGCGACGAGGCGTCGGAGTTCTTCAACGGATTGCTCGATGACATCCGTATCTACGGGACCGTCCTGAACGCCGACGACGTCCTCGCGATGATCGGCGCCGGACGCAACGGCAGCGCCGTAGCCGGGCAGGTGAGCCCGACGGCTGCCACCGAGGTCTGGGAATGGACGCCGTTGCACGACCAGACCGGGGCACGGGAAGACCTGTCCTTCATGCTCTTCACCGATTCGGGGCAGGCGGCGGCCACGGTCGACGACGACAAGGACGGTGAGATCGTCATTCCCGGCGATTGGCCGACGGAAGACGAGAAGAAGTAAGCCCGCTCGATCCGCCTTTGGCGGATCGATTCTCAACAGCGCCAGGGGCGCCGGTCTGAATCACCGGCGTCCCTTTTTCATTCGCCCTCACAGATCTCGCTCCTCGAGAACCGGTCGGCTTCGGACGGCGTACAACAGCCGAACCGACAAGTTCATGAGGTGCATCATGGAAGAGTTCAAGACAGACAATCTGCTGCCGATGCTGTTTTCGGCCTTGGTATGCGTCGTTGGCATGTACCTGGCAAGCTGAGGTGATGGAAGGACCCGCGTTGAGTCAGATCCGCAGGAAGATCTTCCTGCGGTACATCCACAGCAGGACGAGCCACAGGACCAGCAATACCGCCGCCCGTTCGAGGATGGGTGCGTAGGCGGCGCCGAGGCTCTCGAAGATGTGCTGTCCGAGATGCCGGCGGAGGTTGTCTCGGATGAAGCCGCCCGAGAGCTGCCAGAGGCAGTACAGGGTGATGGGGTTCAGTCCGGCCACGACAAAGGGAAAAGCCCATCGCCTCCATCCTCGCCACTCGATGACGGCAACGAAGGCCGCCAGCACGAGCGTTGCCCAGCCGGCGCTGTAGATCGTCCACGAGGGCGTCCAGATGCGTTTGATGATCGGGCACAGGCCCGGCATCGCGATGGCCTTGCCCACCACCACGCCCAATACCCCGAACAGGATCAGGTGTTTGAGCTTGCTCGGGATCGACAGACTGCTTCGCAGCAATTGGCCCGCCAGCAGGCCGAAGACCATGGTTGCGATCGATGGGACGAAGTTCAGCGTCTGGTAGCCTCCGCTGCTGAAGAGAAACGGTTTCTCTCGCGGGAAGAGGTTGAGAAACCACCGGTCGAACGCGGCCGCGACGTTGGCGTTCTTCTCCCAATGGGCGGCGAAGCCCGTCAGGTAATGCCAATCGGCGGGGATGCCGACGCTCTGCCAGTCGAAGTCCGCCGCCGGCAGCGGATGCAGGGCAAAGGCAAGCCAGTAAGCCAGCAGGATCCCGAAGGCGGCCAGCCACTGCGTACGCGGCCGGGTGAACGCCAGGAGAAAGACAATCGGATAGCCCAAGCCGATCTGCGCGAGCACGTTCGTGAAGAACCATTCGGTCTGTTTGCTCCACGCCGAGGTGAGAAACACCGCCAACAGCACGAGCACCAGAGCCCGCCGCAGCGCATGGAAAAACAGCCTGCCGAACGTCTCCCCGCGGTCGATCCGCCTGGCCACCGACCAGGGCAGGGCTACGCCCACCATGAACATGAACGCCGGCTGGATGATATCCCAGAGCGTGAATCCCGCCCACGCCGCGTGCTCGGTCTGGTGCGCAATGAACTGCCAAAGCCCGCTGCCGGGATGCTGGCGCGCCACCTGAGCCAGCCCCAGGCCGCTGGAGGCCATCAGCAGCATGATCGCGCCGCGATAGGCGTCCAGTGATACCAGACGCCCGGATGCATTCGAATCGATACACGCCGCGTTGCCGGCAGGGTCGAAACTGGTCCGGAGCATGGTCTTCTCCTGATCCACCCATCGGTCGACGGGTGTTGAGCGTCGCTAAAATAAACTTCACAATCCGCAATTCGGCAAGCGATTTCTGTGCACAGCGGTGTAGCGCCGCCGTACAATTGGCCGATGAAAAAATACAAACATACATTGGCTTTGAACCCGTACTTCGGGGATTCGACCGCCACGATGGGAATCTTCCCGCCGACCGGTCTGGAATACATCGTCGCCAGCATGAAGGACCTGGTGGACAAGGTCACTCTGCTCGATCTGCGCTACCACAAGGTGTTCCAGGACCCCAAGGTCCTGGGCGACTTCATCCGTGCCGAGATCGACCTGCTGTGTATCAGCGTTCGCTGGGAGACCCGCTTCGAGCAGATCTGCGACTTCATCTCGCAACTGCCTGACGAGGTTACCACCGTCGTCGGCGGCTACAAAGCGACGCTGGACGTCGAATACCTCTTCGAACGCTGCCCGAACATCGACCTGATCGTGCGAGGCGAAGGCGAAGAGATCATTCGGGATATTCTCAAGGGGTTGCCCAACAAGGACATCCGTGGGCTGTCGTATCGCGAGAACGGCAAGGTCGTTCACAACGAGAATCGGCCTCTGCCCGCTCTTGACTCGATCCCCTTCCCGGACCGTTCGCTGCGGACGCATGACTACTGCCTGACGCTGCACGGGGTCCGCCTCGGACGGCGCACCTTCGATACGATGCTGACGACGCGCGGCTGCCCGTTCAAATGCAAGTTCTGCACGTTCAGCCTCAATCCGCTCGGGCAGAAGCGCAGCTACACCGAGCGGCCGGTCGCCTCCGTCATGGAGGAGCTGAGGACCATCTCCGCCGACACTGTCCTTTTCAGCGACGACAACTTCTTCACCAACATCAAGCGGAGCGAGGAGATCTGTGACCGGATCATCGCCAGCGGGATCAAGAAGACCTTCATCGTTCAGGCGCGGATCGACGTGGCCCGGCATCCGCAAGTCCTCGCCAAAGCCGAGCAGGCGGGCTTCCGCGTATTCCTGCTGGGGATCGAGTCGCCGCACGACCGGATTCTTCAGCAGCTTCAGAAGGGCATCACGCAGCAGCAGATCCGCGAGTCCCTGGCGGTCCTGACACGCTACAAGTTCTTCCTGCACGGCTACTTCATCTACGGCAACATCGGCGAGAGCGAAAAGGAGATGCTCTACATTCCGAAATTCGCCAAGGAGATCGGGCTGGACACCATCAGCTTCCAGAAGCTGCGCGTCGAGAAGTTCTCGCCGTTGAAAGAGGTCGTCGAGTCGACGCCCGGCTATCATTTTGACCGCATCGGCGGCCCGGTCTATTCCGACCGGTACGGACGCAAGGAGCTCAAGCAGATCCGCAACCGGATTCGGGCGGCGTTCTACGACTCGTCGCAACTGCTTCACATCGCCCGGAAAGCCGGACGCATCGGCCTGGTTGACGGCCGCGACCTTGCGGGCGTCCTGCCGCGCTTGCCCGTGTTGCTCTATCGGTTCGCCGTCCGAAAGGAGCGAAAGAGGCACCGCCACGCGCAATCCGCCCGGCGAGCCGCCGCCGTCCTCTGAGCGGCCGGATCGCTCCGTGTCTGGACTATTCGACGTCACGAATCCAGTAACCGGACATCGAAAGGCGTGCCCTTTTCTTCATCGCGTACCAGACGTATTGCCTGGGCGGGACACTGGTCCGCGCAGACCCCGCATCCCATGCAGGTCTGCCTGCTCACGGTGGCCGTTCCGTTCATTCGGATCGCGCCGAAAGGACACATGTCCTCGCACGTGCCGCAGGCGGTGCACGCGGTCTGGTCCACCTGAGCGACGTATCCGGACGATGCAACCATCGGGACGCCGTGCTTGCGCATGGCTTCGATCCCGCCGCAACAGCATTTGCAGCAATTGCAGATGGCGTAGAATCGGCCCAGCAGGACGTCCTTGAACCAGGCAGAATGGAGATGGCCGCGCTGGTGTTCGGCCTCCAAAAGTCCGACCGCCTCCACCTGGCTGAGTCGACGGCTGGTCTTGGGGTGGTGCTCTAGGACGAAATCCACAAAGGGTTGTCCGATGACCATACACACCTGGATCGGTTGGCAGGGATTCGCTCTCCTTTGACGACACGCGCAGGGGAAGACGGCCACTTCGGGAGGTCCCTTGAGCACCAGATCGCGTGCCGTCGCATAGGGAATGATCTGCTCCAGGTCCCGCTGGGGGATCTCTCGGTTGAGAGTGACGATGGCCCGCGCCTGATCGTGCGTCAGCACCTTGCCGTGATAGCGGTCCGCCCAGCGCTTCCTTCCTGCGGCGCTCAGACGCGGGAAGACCTGATTGGTCAGCAGGTTGAGGTACTGCTTGGTCCAGCGGCCGTAAATATAGGCGTGCAAGGCACTGAAATCCAATAGCCCGCGCCAGCCGGTCTTCCGCATAACGGCCCAGGTCGAAGGACGCAAGGGACGCCAGCGCTCCGCATACAGCCAGAACAACATCATCGAAACGAACACTATCGCAACGGCAAGCAATACGATCGACCCTGACATCCTATGGCCTCCTTTCTCGGGGGCATGGCCTCGCATGTCAGATCTGCGATTCGTTCGACAGTCGCGTACTGCTCCATGATAGGCATCTGCCTTGGGCGACGCAATCTCGGTCATTTGGGGGAGGGCAAGAAAGGCCTGTTTTTGAGGTCGCGTGCGGGCGATGGGAGGTCTATGATAGTGCCGGCGGCGGGTGGGAGCCTGCCGTGTCTTGTCTGCTGAGCGAGTCGAGCGTTGTCGGGAGGTGATTCGAATGAAGCGGTGCATGATTGTGTTGGGTCTGGCGGCTATGCTCACGACCGCCTCTGTGGCGGCAGTGGAAGAAGCGGAGTCCGCGAACGCCTGGCGAGTGGGGCCATTTGCGGAGAGGGATTTCTTCCCGATCGCGGTCTGGCTTCAGAGTCCGGCCAATGCGTCACGCTATCAGGCGGCGGGGATCAACCTCTATGTGGGGTTGTGGAAGGGGCCCACGGAGACGCAGTTGGACGCGCTGCGAACAACGAACATGGCGGTCATCTGTCATCAGAACGCGTTGGGTCTGGCGCACCGGGACGATCCGATCATCGCGGGCTGGATGCACGGGGACGAGCCCGACAACGCCCAGCCGCTGGGGGAGGGCAAAGGCTACGGCCCGCCGATCCCGCCGGCGAAGATCGTGGAAGGCTACCAGGGGATGCGAGCGGCCGATCCGAGCCGGCCGGTCCTGCTGAACCTGGAACAGGGGGTCGCCTGGGACAACTGGCACGGTCGCGGCGTGCGGACAAACCATCCGGAGGACTACCCGCAGTACGTTCAGGGTTGTGACATTGCGTCGTTCGACATCTATCCCGTCACGCACAATCATCCGCAGGTGGCCGGACAGCTCGACTACGTCGCGCGAGGCGTCGCTCGCCTGGTGCAGTGGACGGGCGGACGCAAGGGCGTCTGGAATTGCATCGAGTGCACGCGGATCAGCAATCCGACGCAGAAACCCACGCCGCATCAGGTGCGCTGCGAAGTGTGGATGGCGCTGGTCCATGGCTCGCAGGGGCTGATCTACTTCGTGCACGAGTGGGAGCCGAAGTTCAACGAGGCGGCGCTGCTGGCCGACGCGGAGATGCTCGACGCCGTGACGCGAATCAACCGCCGGATCCGGCAGTTGGCGGTCGTCCTGAACGGCCCGACGATACCAGACGCTGTAACCGTTGTCTCGACCCTGCCGGAGGTTCCGATCGCCACGATGACCAAACGTCACGAGGACAGGACATATGTCTTCGCAGTCGCCATGCGAAACGACGCCACATCCGCCCGGTTCGAGGTGAAGGGGCTCACAGGGGCGCGGACGGTGACGGTTCTGGACGAAGACCGCACGCTCGAATCGAGCGACGGCGCCTTCACGGACCGCTTTGCGCCGTGGGATGTCCACCTGTACGAAATCCCGTGATCCGCCCGATGCGGACCGCCTTGCCTTCCTTCCCCACCCCACATGGCGCCGAGGCGGTCGATCAGGGAACGGCGGTACCCACCCAGAGACCCTGGGTCGCCGCGTACATGGACGCGATGTGAAGCTCCACGCGTCGGCCGTCCACGAACGTTTCGACGAGCAGTTCCTTCTGATCGGGCCGGCGCCACTGGAAGGTCCGCGGCATGCGGGCATGGATGGCGCCGGGCAGCAGGTCCAGTGATTCGAACGTCCCCTGAGCGCTCAGCTCGAAGTCGATGGCATTGGCCGTATGGCTGAACGTCAGCGCCCGCTCGCCGAACTGAACCATGCCGTCGAAGGTAAAGCTGTCGCCTCGCGACTCGAGAATCTGAGGGCTTTCGAAGAAATCCGCGAACGTGTTGGTCGCCGCGTCAATGGTGAACGGTCCCCGCGACGTGGTGGACGTGAACGTTCCCTGGGCCGCCACCGAAAACGGGATCTGCAGGCTGCCCACCTTGATGACCGCGTTGTGGGAAACCCGGTCGCTGCGGATGTCGAATTCCAGCAGGGTGGCTGTCAACTGCGCGAAATCGGCGTTCATGCGCATGTGGGCGGTGCTCGCCCGCAAGTCCAGTTCGGGCAGGTCGATGGTGGCTTCTTTGCCGTCCACATAGGCTCGCAACGTCACGGTGTAGCGGGCCTGGTCGGCCGCGCCCGCAAAGTCGAAGGTGGCCGTCTTGATCTGCTGCACCGTCGGGTAGACGTACCAGGCGACGCGTTCGTAGATCCACACGTCGGGGTATTCCCGGATCAACCGGTCCCTTTCGCTCTCCTGGAGCGTGTAGTAGTGATAGCCCAACTGCGGGGACCAGAATCGGTACAGCGGCACGGTTCCCATCGGCTGCTTGCCGGACGGGTACACGTAGAACGAGATGCCCTCATACGTCCAGACGCTCGAGAACGCGGGGTTCGTCAGGAGCTTGTTCTTCTCCTTCTCGCTGGTGGTCCACAGGTGCGATCCGAGCCTGTCCGCCCAGAATCGGTACGCCGGCACCACCTGAGGGTCGGTTGCGTTGTAGAACGCATAGAAAACGATGCCCTCAAAGCGCCAGAGGCTCGAGAGCTGGATGAGACGGTCCCGCTCGGCAACGCTCATGGTGTAGAACTGCTTGCCCGAGGTCAGCGACCGGAAGCCATAAACCGGTCCGAGTCCCTGGAACTCGTAGGCCCCCAAATCCGGGGCCAAACCACTGAGTCTCGGCAGACTGTCGAGGTCTCTGGCACCGGACGGCAGCGTCAGAGCGGGGTCGCCCGCATCCACACACGGCGAGTTGGCGGACAGATGGTAATCTCCGTAAGACGGGTCCAGAAACTGGGGATCGACAGCGATGTTGCCCGCACTCCAGTTCAGAAGGCAGCCCTGCTCGACGAAGATGCCCGACCGTCCGAACTCGATGTCACTGTACTCCACGGTGGCCTGAGAGTACCCCGGACCACTCACGAGATCCTCCACGACGTACAGGCCGCTGCCCTTGTCGGCCTCGTTGTCCCACAGGATGCAGTGGCTGATCGAGGGGTGGCTCTGTCGCTTGCTGGTTACAGCGCCGCCCTGGGCGGCCTTGTTGCCGACAAAGGTGCAGTGAACGATCGCACTGTTGCACTGATAGAAGTCCGTTACGGCGCCGCCGGCGCCGGCGGCCTCGTTGTCCAGGAACAGAGAGCTTTCAATCGAAGAGCTGCACCGATGATTGTAGACGGCGCCGCCGTCCTGGAGTGACTTGTTGCCCACGAACAGGCACGCCGAGATCGCGGAGCTTGCGGCATAGCTGTGAATGGCGCCGCCGGGGCTATTGGCAGAGTTGCCCGCGAACGTGCAGCGCGTGACGGTCAGAGGGACCGCCGTTTCGGTCCCGAGGGCGACGTAGTTGTAGATGGCGCCGCCTTCGCTGCCCGTATTGTCCTCGAACGTGCAGTCGGAAAACGACACGAGGCTGTCGAAGCCCGTCATGGCGTTGCCGGTGTTCTGCTGGAACAGACAGTTGGAGAAGACCATCTGGCTGTTCGTGCTGGCCGCGGCACCGCCGCGCAGCACGGCCGAGCCGTTGCGCAGGAACGTACAGCCTTCGAACGTGGCTTGGCTGTTCTCGCAGTAGACGGCGCCCCCCCAACATTCGACGGCGTTGTCGGCAAACGTGCAGTTGACCGCGCGGAGGATCCCGCCGTGGCAGAGCACCGCTCCGCCGGACTGGCTCTTTGTGCTGTGGGTGATCGTCAGGCCCGCCAGGGTCAGGTTCGTGTCCTTGCCCGGGCCCATTTCGATGAAGTGGAGGCCGAACTCCCCGCTGACCCGGCAGTCGATGATCGTCTTGGCCACCACCGCCGGATCGTTCGGATCGCTGCCGCGGATGGTCAGAGTCCTGCCGTTCACGGCGATGTCCACCGCGTCTCTGCCCGTATAGGTACCCACGCCGACGATGATGACGTCACCGCTGGTCGCGGCCTCGACGGCGGCCTTGATGCTTTTGAAGTCGCCCGTGCCGTCGCTGGCGACGTAGATGGTTCTCGCCTGGGTGGTGCTGACGGACAGCAGAAACACCACAGCGAGCAGGCATGCACTTTTTGCCCGGGTTAGCGCATTCATCGGTAACCCTCCTCCCAGAGGTACTTCAATAGTATGGTTGTTCATCATCATTCTACTATAATCGACGCAGCCGTGTCCAGGATTTTCCCCGGCGGGACATTCCGCTGGACCGGTCAGGAGGCAGGAGACTGTCGCGGCGCGTGCGCCGGTTTCGCTACATCCATACCCGTCCGGTTTTGGCGCAGACGGCGGTGGGCCGGGTGTAGCGCGGGGGACGCGACAGGTCCCCCGCCGAAGACGTTCTTGGTCGGTTTTATCGGCCCTTCCACCAAGGGGGAGCGACGAGTCGCGGGCAGCGGGAATCGTCGGATGCGTCCCTCCGGCGGGTATCCGCCGTACGCCGCAGGAACCGGGGGGCTTCCGGGCCGGTGCTACCCCCGCAAAATACGGAGAAATACGTACCGACTATTCTGCCTCCACATCTGCACGCGATGCCGGCTACGCCGAAACTCGGACCTTGCTGATGCTTGGCAACCACATCGTGGCCGCCTCGCCGGGGGGCACTGCGTGTTTGCAGGCAGGTTCCTGCCGAGGCCGGCAAGGGGGTCTGTCATCTCGGAGAGCGTGGCGGATGTCATTTCGACCGAGAGCTTGCCCCTTCAACTGCGTTCAGGGCAGGCTCTGAGCGAAGTCGAATGGGGCGAAGCCCGCACGGAGAACTCTGGCCGAGGATAAGGCAATAGCCCCTTCGCCGCCAGATTCCTCCACTACGCTGCGCTCCGGTCGGAATGACAAAGTCGACTGCTACCCACGGTGAAGGTCCGGTCTCGCCGGACGGGCCAGATAATGGTTGCGTCGATCTGTTGGAGGCTCTAAAATCCGCCCTTTGGCCTCCAGTTGAAAGGATGAACGGATGAAGTACGACGTAGCAGATATGAAGCGGGCCCCCGAAGGGAAGAGGCGGATTCTCTGGGCCGACAACGATATGCCTGTGCTGGCGGCGATCCGGGCGCGTTTCGCCAAGACCAAGCCGCTGAAGGGTCTGACCATCTCGGCGTGTCTGCATGTGACGGCCGAGACCGCCAACCTGATGCGGACGCTCAAGGCCGGCGGCGCGAACGCCGTCCTCTGCGCCTCGAACCCCCTGAGCACCCAGGACGACGTGGCCGCGTCGCTGACCAAGGATTTCGGCATCCCGACGTTCGCCATTCGCGGGGAAGACCGCGTGACGTACTACAAGCACCTCAACGCGGCGCTGGACCACAAGCCTACGGTGACGTTCGACGACGGCGCCGATCTGGTCAACGAACTGCACACCAAGCGCAAGAAGGATGCCGGACGCATCATTGCCAGCATGGAGGAGACCACGACCGGCGTGATCCGTCTGCGGGCGATGGCCAACAAGGGCAAGCTGAAGTTCCCGGTCATTGCGGTCAATGACGCCAAGAGCAAACACCTGTTCGACAATCGTTATGGGACCGGCCAGTCCACCGTCGATGGGATCATCCGGGCAACGGGCTACCTGCTGGCCGGCAGCAACGTCGTGGTGGCCGGCTACGGCTGGTGCGGCCGTGGCTTTGCGATGCGGGCCCGCGGCATGGGTGCGATTGTGATCATCACCGAAGTGGACGCGATCAAGGCCCTCGAAGCGGCCATGGACGGCTTCCAGGTGATGCCGATGGCGCAGGCGGCCCGGATCGGCGACGTGTTCGTGACGCTGACAGGGGACAAGCACGTGCTGCGGCCCGAGCATTTCCGCGTGATGAAGCACCGCGCCACGGTGGCGAACAGCGGACACTTCGACGTGGAGATCGATATTCCCGGACTCAAGAAGATGAGCCGGAAGGTCTATCGCGGCGTCCACAACCACGTCGATGAATACGTCATCAACAAGAACAAGAGCATCTACCTCCTCGGAGAGGGCCGGCTGATCAATCTGGCGGCGGCCGAAGGCCACCCCGCCTGCGTGATGGATATGAGCTTCGCCACGCAGGCCCTCCAGGCCGAGTACGTGCGCAAGCACGCCAACCGGCTCGATGTCCGGGTCCACACGGTTCCACTGGAGATCGAGGAGCAGGTTTGCCGATTGAAACTACGGACGATGTCGATTGCGATCGACAAGCTGACGCCGGAACAGGTCGAGTATCTGGCCAGTAGCGGCGAAGGTACGTAGCCGCAGACCCGCGACAGGCCGGGGTCCGCCGCAGGCGGATCGCGCCGCGCGCGGTCGGCGGCGAGCCGGGCGTTCGTAGGACCATGGAAACCAAAGAGACGGAAAAGACCCGCAAAGGCGGGCCCAAGTCCTTTCTGGCCGTCGGTCCCACGCTGCACTACAGCCACAAGAACGTGCAGCGTTGCTGGCTGGTGGCGGTCATTTCCTTCGGGATCACCTGCCTGATTTGGTCCCGCATCGTCGCTGGGACGTTCTGGGCGTTCGATCTCCAGTCCCAGACCGCGCCCGATTTCTGGCGGCTGGACCAGCCCACGATGATCGGCGCGAGCATCTTCGAATACCCCTGGCAGATCATCGTGCTCGGACTGCTGATGGGCGTTCTGGCGGTGGTGCCCATCCTGATCGCCCAGTTGATGAGCTTTGGGCACTGCTTCCTCTTCATCCTCGAGGTCTTCTTCCTGGCGAATCTGCCGGGCTTTGCGCTGTCGCTGGTGGTGAGCTGCTTCCTGGTCGCGTCCCGTCCCCTGCGCTTCCGCTCGCGGATCATCGCCATCGCACTGTGCACCGCGCCGCAGCTTCTGTACTGGGGCTTCTTCGGCTCGGCGCGGGGCATGGAACCGCTGGAGTGGGGCTTCTCGTTCGCGCCGTGGATCTGGGCGTGGCTGGTGGGACTGACGGTCGCCGGGCTGGTCCTCGGGATCGGCCATTACACCCGCTACCGGCCCGGGCTGAACTGGGTCTTCACCACCACGACCCTGCTGCTGGCGCTGGGCGTGTTCGAATGGAAGATCGGGTTCGACGAGCTGGACTACCAGTTCTACATCGCCGAGAACAACCCGGAGGAGGTCACGGAGTTCCGCGATCACAGCATTCGCGAGGCCCTCGATCGGACGATCATGGACCCGGCCACGCGCAAGACGCTGGCCGGGTTCTTCCTGCCCACCGACCCGATTCCCCTGCGTGAGGAGCTCAAGACGGAGATCCAGATCCAACTGAGCCTCGACCGCTGGCCCAACTGGTTCCTCGTGCCCGACCACCTGAAGTACCAGGACAAGCGGCAGTGGCTGAACGAGCAGTACGATCGCTTCATCCATCCGCCCCGGTCGTGGTGGATGCCCCTCTGGCTGCACAGCGAGATCGTGGAACGGCGGGCCAGGAGCGCGCGGATGCCGATCGCCCTGTACTACAAGGCGTTGTTGAGCGAGTATAGCCCGGACCTGCCGCGAATTCGGCGGGACGAGATGCTGCACTTCTACAGCGACTATCCTCACGAGCGATCGGGCGAGATCTGGTTCGAGCTGTATCGCGAATTCGGGCGGACGCCCGAGTCCGCCGAGGCACGCTGGCGGAGCGCGAAATACCTGGCCGGCCGCAGCCGGTTCAGCCAGGCCGGAACGTTTCTCGACCAGGCCCAGGCTCTCGTTGCCGAGCAGCTCGCCAAAGAGAACGCCCAGTCGCCGCCCGACTCGTTGTTCAGCGCGTTCCGGCCTCCCCCCGAGACCGTGATGACGAGCATCAAGCTCCGGGAGTTGCAGGGGCGCATCCATGAGTTGAAGATGCTGATCGGCGACGAGAATCTCAAGGGCAGCGAAGGAGCGCCCGACCGCCTGGCGAAATTCGTGATGCTCAACCCGCACGGCCTGGAATACGCCCAACAGCTCGACACGCTTCTGTCGCTGTCCGGCGAGCAGGACGGCCTGCGCGACAATCTCCTGCTGGCCAGGGCCAAGCTCCTGGCCGACGACCAGGCCCGGTCCGAGCGCCTCAGCCAGTTGAACCGCGAGTACCAGAACACCGATGGAGGCATGCAGGCGCTCTATGAGTTGACCCGGCTGAAGATCCGGCTCTACCAGCAGGAGGACGATTCGGCCGCTGAGAAACGCAAACGCCTCGTTGAGGCCCGGGATATGCTCACCAGCTTCGTGAACCTTTACCCCGACAGCTTCTACGTCGAGCAGGTCCAACGCAACCTCGAAGATCTCCCCCGGCTCGAATGACCCTCCCTCCACCGGGGCCGCGCCCGCCGTCCGCAGGGCAGGTCAATGGCGCCATCATAGAGTAGTCGAACGCGCGTGTGGAAACCGAGAT
>CAZNSM010000004.1:0-12754 GCA_964575615.1 uncultured Pirellulales bacterium
GCCAGGGTCTCAAACACCTTCTCGTCGCTGTGGTAGGCCTTGACCAGGCTCGAAACGTAGATCAGGTCGCGGCTGTGGGCCCATCCGCCGATGAGGTTTCCGCCGCAGAACATCCGGCTGACCGTCAGGTCTTTGATCTTCCCACAGGGAAAGGCTCCCGGTTGCGACTTCTCAGGGGCTTTGGCGCTGCCCTCGCTCATCTGGGCGCGGAGATTTTGCTCCTCGAAGCTGTGCAGCCCCAACGCCATGCCGGCCGAGGCCGCCACCGATTTCTTGATGAATCCACGTCGATCGACTTGCTTGTCTGCCATACCATCACTCCAATTCTACGCATGCCAGGGGCGAGAGCGGTTCAACCGGCCGGTCAATACGTTCCTGGCGATGATCGCGTTCTCGCGAACCTGAAAATCGAACATTCCGACGCACAGGAAATCGGCGCCGTTCTCAAACGCAAACTGGAAACCATCCGAAGGATGAACCGCCCCGGCGGCAAGCACCTTGTAGGCGATCCAGGGCTTGCGGACCTTCTGCATATACGCAGCCGTCTGGTCGGGGTGTTTGTCCCAGTAGTTGTCCACGTCGTAGTTATCGATCACATCTTTGTTCTGCCCGGGCCGCCGGGTCGACCAATAATCGGTGCTGTGGTGGGTCTTCATGTAGAAGTCCACCGGCAAAGCCGCTTCCTCGCAGGCCTTGATCGTTTCCAGCTCGTGGCCGCCAACGCCCGCGATCAGGCCATTCTGCTTGATGAAATCGACCACCCTGCCGATCAGATCGACCCGTCCGGCTCGCGTCCAGGCGTCCCCGACGTTGCCGATGACGTACGCGCCGGTCGCCCCGGCGTCGATCGCCTTTTGAACGTCTCCGGTCAGGTCCTCGGCAGAGGGAACGCACTGTGCCAGCCATTGGATTCGCCCGCCCCGCTCGTCCCAGTACTTCTTGAGGACGCCGAGAGAACTGGTTCCGGCGTTGATCGTGTTGACGCCGGATTCCTCGCAGAGCGTCAGCGTCTCGATGATCTTCTCATCCGTGAAGTAGTGCTTCAGAAGCGAGGAGACGTAGATCAGATCGCGGCTGTGGGCGTAGCCGCCGATGAGATTGCCGCCGCAGATGATGCGGCTGATCGTCACATCACCGATCTTGCCGGCCGGCACCCCCTCGACGGCAGCCCCCTGCCCCCGAAGTGACTGCTCCTTCATTGCCGCCAGCAGGGCCCGCTCTTCCAGGCTCATGGCCGAGGCGAACGCAGCCGATCCAACCAGTGAGCTTCTCAGAAACGACCGACGGTCCAGGTTCTTCGACATCCGGCCCCCTTGACAACCAAGGCCACACGGGCAGACCCCACACGGCGGCCCATTCGGCACGCTTCTATCATACCAGAAAAGGCCACTGCATCAAACAGCAATAGGACAACGGCAAGCCCCCGCCTGCCCGTAGCGTCCACTCTACCGGCTGGACAGGGTAATCTCAGCCCAGTGGGCGGCTTCGAAACGCCAGCCCGTCGGCTCGTTGACCAGCTCGATCTTGACAGTGCGTCCTGCGTATGGCGACAAATCGACCTCAACTTCGGTCCATCCAACGGTGGTCGTATCCGGGCCAATCGTCTTTCGCAGCAGTTGCTTTCCATCGACCTTCACGATCAGGTCCCAGTCGCCCCGAGGGTCGTGGCCCACGACCAGCTTCAGCGTGCTGTCTTTGTTCGCGGGCAGCTTGACCGTCCGGCTGATGATGCAGCCGATTTCCTGGTTCAGAGGATGCGTCACAAGGACATTCTGCCGCCCACGCAGCTCCTTGCGGATGCCCGGAGCCATTTCCTCGCCGCACTGGACCACCTTCCAGCCCGGAGCGAACTTCTCGATCGCGTCAGACATGTCCTTGCCGAGCAGCGCGGTGATCTTGGCCATTTCCTGCTTCGAATACCGCGTCTCCTGGGCCGGCCCTGGCTCCCAGCACCTCTCCAGGCGACTCGGGCGAGGGCTTTGGACCGGGATCACAAAACACTCTTCTGCCTGCTCATTCGCCTCGATCTTCCCGCCGCAGTTCTTCACAGCGTCCCGGGCCAGGTCTTCGCAGACGCGAATCAACGTGGGGAAGTTATATGGCGTATGGCTGAACTTGCCCCATGGGTCCAGCGCGATCTTGAACTTCTCCGGCAGGTTCTTGAACCCGATGGTGGTGAACAGGATGCCGGCAGCATTCGACGGATTGCAGTCGGAGTCCTGGCCGCACCGAGTCGAGATGAGGATCGTCTGGTCCGGATCACCCTGGCCATACAGCAGGCCCATGACGATATAGGCGCCGTTGATCTTGGCATCGATGTTGAACTCGTCCTCCGGCCCCGAACACGAGAAGCGGCGATACGCCGGATTCAGGTGATACTTCTCGTTGACCAACTGCCACGTCTTCGTCCAGTCGTCCGGGTGCTCTGCGTACCAGCGGAGCACGTCCCTGATACATTCATGGTACTGGCTGTCCTTCGGGATGCAGCGCAGCCCCGCCTCGATGATCTTGATCATGTCCTTCTCGAAGAACGCCTCGGCGTACATCCCCGCAACGAACTGCCCGCCGTACAGGCCATCGCCGTAGTTCATCAGCCGCCCGAACTTCTCACCCAACTGGATCGCCACGTTGGGCATGCCTGGAGCGATCAGCCCGGCGTAGTCCGCTTCGATCTGGTAATCGATATCGTCGGCGTGCTTGTTGAATCTGGGGTGGCCGGAGTCCGGCGGAGCGATGCCGTTCCGCAGGTTGTCACGCCCGGCTTTGTTGGCGTGCCAGAGCGGATAGCCGCTGTTGGCGAAGTCGATGCCCGCCTGCCGAATGGACACGTCGAATCCGTACACCTCCAGCGTCCGCAGGAAGGTCATCTCCACGTAGATGTCGTCCTGCTCGAACTGGTTGATCATCGCGGGTTTCCACTCGGGCATCTGGTCTTCGGGAATGATGGCCCCCTTGTAACGAAACTCGGTGGGTCCGCCCCACCCGACACCGGCCATCTGGCCGATCCATCCCGCTTTCATCTTGTCGACATAGTCGGCCGTGGGAATCTGCCGCACATTCTCTTTGCCGGGCGTCAGTTTGGCCAACGGCGCGCGTCCGCAGCCGAACCCGCCTACGATAGTGAGAATCCCGACGACGTGCAGTGCCCAACTTCGCTTCATAGTGTACCTCCTTAACTCCATACCTTCCCGACGGACCCCTGAAGCCCGGCCCCCGGACGTCGGTCCACAGCGCGATTCAGGTCCCGGAACCGTACTCCATCGGAACTTATATCGCCTCCGGTGCAGCCGGTAAAGGCAAATCAGTCCGGCCGATCACACCTGGGCATCAGGGGCGTTCGCGGGCGATGCATATTTGCAGGTGTGCATTGCATTGACCGGACCAGCCGGTATAATGAGGCCCGTTTGAGGCCACTGCGGTAGATGTCCTTCTTTGAGCCTCCAAATGGACCGAACGCGGAATGAAGAACCAGATGCGAAATGCCAGCCTGCTCTTGTTGATCGCGATATGGTGCGCGGGTGCCTCGGCAACCGAGACATCCAAGCTCCAGGACGGAGCCGAGCAGAAATCCGTTGTCGCCGATCCTCACCAGCGCTACCTGCAAGCCGTTGCCAAGCTTAAGGACACGGCGCGTGCCGGGGACGCCGGAGACGTCAAAGATGCGCTGGCCCGCATCAAGGATGACTTTCCACAGTACGCCGGGCCCGACCTCGAGCTTTTTGCGGTGGGCGAGCTGGAGTTCTGGAACGACCGCTACGCCAGAGCGATGGTCAAGTACGAGAAGATGTTGAAGGACCATCCGGCCAGCGAGTTTGCCAACGCCGTGATGGACCGGCAATTCGAGATCGCCACCGCCTACCTGGCCGGTCGCAAGAAACGCGTGCTGGGCCTGTTCCACATCCGCGGCTATGCCGAAGGCGTGGAGATCATGGAGAAGCTCAGCGACCGCACCGGCCTGGACGAACCCAACAGCGTCGGTCTGAAGGCTGCCATTGCTGTGGCCGAGCACTATGAAGCGAGAGAGAAGTACATCGAAGCCTACCTGAAATGGTCCGAGATCGCATCGTATTGGGAGATGGGGCCCATCGGCAAGAGAGCGATCCTTCGCATGGCGGAAAACAACTTTGCCGCCTACAACAAGCCCCCGGAGAAACGGCAGCCGCTTCTCGACGCCTCCAAGCTGACCACGGCCAAGACCTACTACGAGCGGTTCGCTCTGCGTTACCCGGAGGACGCCGCCAAACACGACATTCCGGCCAAGCTCAAGCGAATCGACGAGCAGATGGCCTACAAGCAGTACACAATCGGCCGCTACTATGAACGCACCAGGCGGGTGGAGGCCGCCAACCTCTACTACGACATGGTGACCGAAAACTGGCCCAACACCGAAGCGGCTCAAATGGCCAAGGAAGCCCGGCAGGAGCTCCTCGACAGGATGCGAGCCCGTGAAGAGTAGTCCGCGTACAATCCGATGCCGCTGGGTTCTTCTGCTTGCCGCCGGCGCGCTGGCCGCGACGGGACTGGCCGGTTGTGCTTCGCCGGCCGGCTATTCCAACCAGAGCCTGTATCCGGAGGACATCCGGAGCGTCTGCCTGGAGATGTTCGACAATCGCAGCTTCCGCCGGGGCGTCGAATATACGCTGTCCGACGCACTGGCCAAGCGTATCGAGACCATGACCCCTTACAAGATCGTTTCCAGCAGAGACCGGGCCGACAGCGTCATCACCGGCCAGTTGATCTCTATCGACGAGTCGGCACTGACCATCGAACGTGAATCGGCGCGGCCGCTGGAGAAGGAAGTGGTGCTGACGGCGACCGTAAACTGGAAGAACCTCAACACCGGTCAGCTCATGATCAACAGCCGAACGGTCACCGCCGCGGCCAGCTACTCGGATTTTCAGAACCAGGACTTCACCTATGCCTCGGCCCTCGCGGCAAACAAGCTGGCACAGAAAATCGTAGAGCTAATGGAAAACCGTTGGTAAACTGCGCAAAATGGGCGCCTCTCGGGGGGACATGCACGATGGACAAACTCCCCGGGCATGGAATCGAACGTTGCACATATGAAAAGAGATCAGGATAACTCGTCATCGCCTCCCCCTCGCGATGGGAACAAGCGTCTGGGCAAGAAGCCGCCGCTGCCGAGCTATCGGCGCGGCCCGTTCAGTTGGTTGATTGTCGCCATCATCGTCTTCACGATCATGATGATGCTTCAGCAGGGCCTGGCGACAAACACGTTGCGATGGGATGAGTTTCGCACGCACCTCGAACAGGGCAACATCGAGCAGATCGACATCGGGGATACGCAGATCGTCGGCAAGTTCAAGAAAGAGGCAGCCCCCGATCAGAAATCGCTGTCGTTCCAGGTCAACTACCGGCCGGAAAGCGGCGCCAAGGAGCAGCTCAACGCCATCATCGACGCGCTCGACCAGAAGGTAGCGGAAGACCCGAGGTACGCGCTGAAATGGGAATACACCAAGCAACAGGTCTGGCTGATCATGCTAATCAACTGGGTGCTGCCGATTCTGCTGCTGGTGGGCTTCTTCTACTTCTTCTTCGCCCGCAACCTGCGAGGCGGCGCCGGCGGCATGCTGATGTCCTTCGGACGCAGCCGCCACAAGGTGCAGGGCAAGGATCGGGTCCGGGTTACCTTCAAAGACGTAGCCGGGATCGAGGAAGCCAAAGACGAAGTCGGCGAGATCATCGAGTTTCTCAAAAACCCCAAGAAGTTCCAACGGCTCGGCGGGCGCATCCCGCGAGGCGTTCTGCTGATCGGCCCTCCCGGCTGCGGCAAGACGCTCCTGGCCAAAGCCATTGCCGGCGAGGCGGACGTGCCGTTCTTCAGCATCTCCGGCAGCGATTTCGTCGAAATGTTCGTCGGCGTCGGCGCCTCCCGCGTGCGCGACCTGTTCAAACAGGCCAAGGACAACTCCCCCTGCATCATCTTCCTCGACGAGATCGACGCGATCGGCCGCCGGCGGGGCGCCAGCTTCGTGGGCGGAGGACACGACGAACGCGAGCAGACGCTCAACGCGATTCTGGTCGAGATGGACGGCTTCGACACGAACGATCAGGTGATCGTCATCGCGGCGACGAACCGCGCCGACATTCTGGACAACGCGCTGACGCGGCCGGGACGGTTTGACCGGCAGGTGATCGTGCCGTTGCCCGACCTGAAGGGCCGCGCCGAGATCCTGCGTGTCCACGCCCGAAAGGTCAAGATCGGACCGAACGTGGACCTGAATCGCCTGGCCCGGGGCACACCCATGTTCAGCGGCGCCGACCTGGCGGCCATCATCAACGAAGCGGCCTTGGCCGCGACCATGTCGAACAAGGACTTCATCGAGATGGCCGATCTCGAAGAGGCCCGCGACAAGGTCCGTTGGGGACGAGCCAAGAGAAGCCGGGTCATCGACAGCAAGGAGCGAGAAATCACCGCCTACCATGAGGCCGGTCATACCCTCGTGCAGTCCTTGCTGAAGGACGCCGACCCGCTTCACAAAGTCAGCATCATCCCGCGAGGGCCGATGGGAGGTGCGACGTTCGCACTGCCCGAGAAGGATCGCACGATGTTCACGCGGCGCTATTGCACCGCCCTGATGAAGGTCTGCTTCGGAGGACGCATCGCCGAGGCGATGTTCTGCGACGACATCTCCAGCGGCGCTCAGTCCGACATCGAGCAGGCCACGCGGATCGCCAAGCAGATGGTCCTGACCTGGGGTATGAGCGACCGGCTCGGGCCTGTCAGCTACGGCCCGGACGGGACGCGTGACATGGGATACTTCCTGCAAGCCGAGAGAGAGTATTCCGAGAGCACCGCCGAAGCGATTGATGCGGAAATCCGACGCATCACGGACGAGGCCTACGCGGAGGCCAAGCTGCTGATCGAAGAGAACAAGGGCCGCCTGGAGGGGATTGCCAGAGCTCTGCTCAAGTACGAGACCCTCGATGCCGACGACGTCAAGCTCATCCTCGCAGGCGGGCAACTGGACAAGCCTACCGTCAGCGATCTGCTGGCCGCCGAGCAGGCCAAGAACGGCAACGGGGGAGGAACCGAGCCGAAAGCGCCGCAGGCATCGTCCGCAAACTGAGGTTTTCGCCTTGTTGCTGGCAGGGATATCGAGATGAATGCAAGCAGGCAGGTCATCGTATGCGCTGTGTGGATCGCTCTGTACGGCTCGTGGGCCATCGCCGCCGAGGGCAGTGATGCAGTGGAGCTGGCTCGCGTCGACAGCGAGCACTCGCAAGTCCGCCTTGAAGCGGCGCGGATCGAAGATCAGCCGGCACTGGCGGTGGTCTTCACAGGCACCGACGACCTGCACTACTACGCGAGATCCGAAACCGCCCCGGCCCCGCAATTCAACCTGAGGATTCGCCCTTCGGGAGACGGCCTGGAGTTCGGCGAGGCGGTCTTCCCTCCCTGGCAGATGTTCCACGACGTCGGGCTTGAGAAGGACGTGGAAGTCTACGTCGGCGACTTTCGTGTCCTGGTCCCTCTGCGTTCGACGCCGAGCGAACCTGTCCGCGTGGACGTTCGCATCACCGGCATGGCCTGCACGAGCCAGTTGTGTCTGCCTCCTTTTGACAAGACGGTGACTGCTGTCATCGACTTCGCGGGCGGAACCGCAACGGGACAGACTCAAGCCAAACCGGCAGAGGCGCCTCCCGTCGTGCAGACAGGCACGCCGGCATCCTCGGCCGTTCAGGAGCCGACCCAGCCGGACGGGACATCGACCCGACAGGAAATCCTGCCCTACAGCACGGCGGTGTACTATCTGCTGGCCATCGTCGCGGGCATCTCCATCAACATCATGCCGTGCGTGCTCCCGGTGATCCCGCTGATCCTGATGCGGCTGATCGACCAGTCCAAGCGGTCCGGCAGCACTCGCCTGGCGGGCGGGCTGGCATTCTGCGCCGGCGTGATCCTGTTCTTCGCAGCCTTTGCCCTCGTCTCGGCGATCATCAACCTTACGACCGGCGCGGTCCTCGACCTGAACAGCCTCTTTCGCTATCCCAAGGCGGTCATCGTGCTGTTCCTGGCAATCGTGTTCTTCGGCCTGGCCATGCTGGACGTGATCACGCTGTCCGTGCCGTCGGGCCTCGCAAGCAGGCAGAACGCCGGCTCCGGCCTGCTCGGCACGGCGGGGATGGGGTTCTTCGCAGGCGTGCTGAGCACCCCCTGCAGCGGCGCCCTGCTCGGATTCGTTCTCGTCTGGGCGCAGACGCAGCCTCTGCTGGTCAGCAGCATCGCGATCGTGCTGATGGGCGTCGGGATGGCCCTGCCCTACGCCGTGATCGTCTCTGTCCCCTCCCTGATGGATCGCATTCCCAAGCCGGGAACGTGGATGGAGATTTTCAAGAAATCCACGGGCTTCTTGTTGTTCTTCATCGCCGTCAAGCTCACCCTGGCGGCTTTGCCGAAGGACCGTCTCCTGAACGTTCTGCTGTACGGGATCGTGCTCAGCTTCTGTGTCTGGATGTGGGGCAAGTGGGTGGGGTTCGCGACGCCCGCCGGTAAGAGACGTCTGGTTCGATCCGTCGCACTGGTCCTGGCGGTCGGCGGCGCTCTGTGGCTGCTTCCGGCATCGGACGCCCCCGAAGGAGGCGCAATCGATTGGCAGCCGTACGATCGCTCTGTCGTCGACGAGGCCATGTCCCGCGGCCGTCCGGTGCTGCTGAAATTCACTGCCGATTGGTGCACCAACTGCAAGGTCGTGGAACGGAAGGTCTACCGCGATCCCGAGGTGATTCAACAATTGGAGAAGGAAAACGTGCTGGCGATCCTGGCAGACACCACAGTCATCGACTACCCCGCGACACAAGACCTTCGGCAAGTTTACGGCGAGGCAGGCAATGTACCGGTGACGATCGTGCGTCTGCCGGACGGAGGCGTCCGCAAGCTGCGAGGGATTTTCGACAAACAGGAGCTGATCGATCTACTCAAGACATTGCCGGAGGGACCGAGGTAGATGGCAAAAAAGAAAGCCGCCGGGCAGACGAACAGGAAACCGAGTGCCAGGGCAGGCGGCTTTGACAAGGCCGTCGCTCAGCAGCGTGTCAAAGACATCTGGCCCATCCTGAAGAAGACTTATCCCGACGCCAGAGTCGCGCTGAACTTCACCAATCCGCTCGAACTGCTCGTTGCGACGATCCTCTCGGCCCAGTGCACGGACGTGCGCGTCAACATCGTAACCAAAGACCTCTTTAAGAAATACCGATCTGCCTCTGACTGGGCCGGGGCGGACGTTAGAGAAATCGAAGAAGATATCCGGACCACCGGGTTCTTCCGCAACAAGGCGCAGAACATCAAGGGCGCCTGCACCCGGATTGCCAAGGAATTCGGCGGGAAAGTCCCTCAGACGATGGAGGAGTTGACCGCCCTTCCCGGCGTCGGTCGCAAGACCGCCAACGTGGTGCTCGGCAACGCGTTCGGCATCCCGGGAATCGTGTGCGACACGCACGTGATTCGTCTTTCCCGCCGCCTGGCACTGTCCGATAACTCGGACCCGGTAAAGCTGGAGTTCGATCTGGCCGAAATAGTTCCCAAGAAGGATTGGACGCTGTTCAGCCATTTGCTGGTTTTCCACGGCCGGAACCTCTGCAAGGCCCGAAAGCCCGACTGTCCGGCCTGTCCGATCGCGGCCTTCTGTCCGGCCGCCCATCGACCCGACCTGTGGTAGCAGAACGGCCGACCACCTGAATCAGTGGAAACGAATGAAATGATCGACACCCCCGACAAACCGGTGCAGGACCTGTGGCGGATGTTCCGGATCATGGCCGAATTCACGGAAGGATTCGAGGAATTGGCCTCGGTCGGTCCGGCCGTTTCGATCTTCGGCTCGGCCCGCACACATCCCAACCATCGCTACTACAAGTTGGCCGTTCAGACCGCCTGTCATCTCGCCAAGTCCGGTTTTGCCGTCATCACCGGCGGCGGGGGCGGCATCATGGAAGCGGCCAACAAGGGCGCCGCCAAGGCCGGCGGCACCAGCATCGGCCTGAACATCGAGCTGCCGATGGAACAGATCCCCAATGACTACCAGAACCTCTCTCTGCACTTTCGCTACTTCTTCGTGCGCAAGGTCATGTTCCTCAAGTACGCGCACGGGTTTATCGTCTTCCCCGGCGGTTACGGAACGATGGATGAACTGTTTGAGTCGCTCGTTCTGATCCAGACGCTCAAGCAGATCCAATTCCCGGTCATCCTGATGTGCCATGAGTTCTGGGACGGGATGATCGCCTGGTTGAAGGACACGATGCTGGGTGAGCACGGATACATCTCGCCGGAAGACCTCAACGTCTTCACCGTGACTGACGACCCGGCCGAAGCGGTCAAGATCATCACGGACTTCCGCGATCAGCGTGGCCAGATCGGCCTGACTATGCCGCCCGGCATGAAGAAGGAATCGGGCTCCGAGAACCGGCCCGACGCCACACAGTTCACCGGCTGACGCACCTGGACCGGCCATCCCACAAACGCAACGCGATCACTCGTGCCGCAGCGACTCGATGGGGTCCATGTTGGCGGCCCGATAGGCCGGATATAGACCGAAAGCGATTCCGACGGCCCCGCTGATGCCGAACGCCAGAATCAGCGAACTGCCCGTAATCACCGTGCGCATCTGCCCGAAGTGCGTCACGAAGAACGGGATCAGCGCGCCGAGCCCCATCCCGAGCAGGCCGCCCGACAGTGTCAGGATCAGGGTTTCGGAGAGGAACTGAATTACGATGTCTCTCTTCTTGGCGCCGAGGGCCCGGCGGATGCCGATCTCGCGCGTCCGTTCGCTGACGGTTGCCATCATGATGTTCATGATCCCGATGCCGCCCACCAGCAGCGAGATGGCCGCGATGGATCCAAGAACGATGGTGAAGATCCGCTGAAAGTCTTTGGCCTGCCGCATCAATTCCAGCGGGACGACGATCTCGTAGTCATTCTTCTTGTGGAACCGCGACAGAAGCGTCTGCACGCTCTGGCGTGTCCCCATGACCATGTCCACATCCTGGACCTGCACGATGATCTCCTGGAGCTCGACCCGTTCCATCGTCCCGGCGCCTCCGGAGGAGATTTGCAGGGACATCTCTCCGAAGCGCTCTTTTACCGTCGTCAACGGGACGTACATGGCGCCCACGTTGGCGCCGGCGGCCTTCTTGGCTCCGGTGGCGTCCTTGGTTTCCAGTTCGGTGGAAGCGGGCGTCTTGCTCTGCTCGGTGGCAATGCCTACAACACGATAGTAGTCTCCGCCGATCTTCACATCCTGGCCGATGGGGTCGTCGAAGGCAAACAGCTCCTTGACCACACGTTCGTCGAGAACGCAGACGCCCTGCTTGTAGTGCATGTCGGTAGTGCTGAGAAAACGCCCGAACTTGACGCGGGTGGGAGATATCCCCGGATACCAGGGGACGGTCCCGACGACCTCCAGAGACACCCGGCGATTGCGATAGAGCGCCTGCTGCGAGATCCGCCGGTTCGGCACGATCACCTGGACGTCCGGAATCCCGTTCTGAAACCGCTCGGCGTCGTCGTACGTCAGGCCATATTCCATCAGAGTCTGCTGTTGACCTCCGGCGGCTTTGTCCTCCGGCGGCTTGATGGTCCTGATGATGATGTTGCGGCTGCCGAGCTGGGCGATCTTCTCCTGGGCATCACGGCTGGCCCCCTCGCCGATCGCCAGCATGGCGATGACCGAGGAGACGCCGAAGATGATGCCCAGCGCCGTCAGCGTCGAGCGCAACCGGTGCATCCAGAGGCTCTTGGCCCCCAGCTTGATCGTGCGTTTCAGACGAAAAAAGAACATAGCGTCCTACCGTGTGTTGAACTCTTCTTTGTCAATGCGCCCGTCGAAGAGCCGAATCACCCGTTCGGCGCGCGTGGCGATATGCTCATCATGGGTCACAACGATCAGCGTCTTGCCCTCCTCACGAAGGCGGTCCAGGATCGTGAGAATCTCGGCCCCGCTCGAAGAGTCGAGGTTTCCCGTCGGCTCATCGGCGAGAATGATCAACGGGTCGTTTGCCAGCGCTCTCGCGATGGCCACGCGCTGCTGCTGGCCGCCGCTCAACTCCGAGGGCCGGTGTTTGAGCCGCTCGCCCAGGCCGACCATCGTGGCCAGCTCGCAAGCCCGCTCGGCGCTCTCGTGTTCGCTGTAGCCCTGATAGTACATCGGGATTTCGATATTCTCGACCACGTTCAGTTGAGCAATCAGGTTGAAGGACTGGAAGACGAAGCCGATGCGCGCTCCGCGAATCATCGACAGATCGTCGTCATCCAGCACGGAAACGCTCTGGCCGCCGAGACGGTAGTCTCCGCTGGTCGGACGATCGAGGCAACCGATCATGTTCAGCAAGGTGGATTTGCCGGAACCACTCGGCCCCATGATCGCCACGTACTCGCCGCTCGAGATAGCGAGATTGATCTCTCGCAGCACGCGCAGTTCGGTGGCTCCGAGCTGGTAGCTCTTGCACAAGTCTTCCATCACCAGGATGGGACCATCGGCGTCGAAATCGAGCTCTTGACGGAAGTCTATCATCGTTGCTGGTATCCTTCGCCTCTCGCCGAGACGGAAACCTACTTTGTCTGATCACCTGCCGGCGGAGCCGGTGGCGTGGCCTCGGACTGGCCGCCGGGCGGAGTTTCCTGGCCGGCCTGCCCGCCCGCGGGATCGTTCCCGCCGCGGCGACCGCGGCCGCCGCCCTGACGCTGGAAACGCTCCATCATCTGTTGGCGTTGCTCGGGCGTCATCTCCATCATCCGCTG
>CAZNSM010000004.1:12854-24666 GCA_964575615.1 uncultured Pirellulales bacterium
CATCTGCTGCCTCATCTCATCGGTCATCTCCACCCCGCCCGGCATCTGCGGAGTCGCCGGGGTTGGCCCCATCGCCTCGCCTGTCGGCGCCGCAGTGGATGAGTCGTTCGCGTCGCTCGCGCCGCTTCCATTCCTCTGCGGTCGCTCGCGGAACGACGAAGTAGTCGCCGACTCTGTGTACAAGGGAGGATTCAGCAGCACGCTTTCGCCACCTTCCAGACCGCTGACGATCTGCACGAAGGTGTCATTGAAAGCGCCGGTCTGCACCTCACGTTCCTCTCCCTTCGGTGCCTGCGGCGTTACGACATAACACACCTTCCGCCCGCCACGACTGGCCACCACCTGAATCGGCACGATGACTACGTCGTCCAACTCGCGCACGAGAATCTCGACCCGGCACGACATCCGCGTTCGAAGGAAATCGTGCGTGCCGTCGATCTTCACCAGGGTGGTGTACACCTTCAGGTCCGGATTCATAAAGCCGCGCTGCTGGTCGGGCAGCGGAGCCACTTCCAGCACTTCGCCATGAAGCACCTGGTCGGGAAACGCATCCATGACGATCGTGGCGGGCTGTCCCGGACGGACCTTGTCCACCTCGGTCTCGTGCACGCTGATCTCGGCCACCATGGTGGCGGTATCAGGCATCGAGATGATCGTCTGGCCCTCAAAGACGGTCTCGCCCTCGGCGATCATGCCGCTGCCGGCGCCACCGCCTCCTCGGCCGCGCATCGCGCGGAACATGTCCCCCGTGCTGCCGGTGCCGTAGATCACCAGGCCCGGGGCCTTGGCGCGCATCGTGCAGTTGGCGATCTGCAGCTCCAGCTCATTGACGCGTTTCTGCTGCGCCCGGAGCCGCTCCTGGGCGTTCGCGAGTTTGGCCTGGGCCTGCGCGAGGCGCGAGCGGCATTCGGCAAAAGTCCGCTCCAACTGCCGGCCGGCTTCGATGTAGTTGCTGAGATGCTGCTCGGCGTTTTTCGGAAAATCGTAGCGCAAGAACAGATCCAGACTCACCTTGGCGTTCTGCTCGGCGAATTCGCGGTTGACGACGGTCAGCCGGTCCCCCTGGAGATCCAGCTCGGAGACGTAATTGGCGTCGTGGAGCTTCTCCGTTCCGGCCAGTCTTGCCTGTGCCGTCTTCAGGTTGCCCTCGGCGAGAACGATGTCGTCGTTCAGCCGCTTCAGCTCCTGCCCGGCGGCCGTGCCGTCCAGCAGGTTGGGATCCTCCCGGACTTCTACCAGAAACGGCGCCACGTACTCGGTCAGGCCCACGGCATCGTTGACGTCTCGCGTCAGCCGTTCCGCCAAAGCGGCCCCGAGGTACTTCTGAAGATCCAGCAGGGCGAACCGGACCTGGAGCCGCCCGTCCGCGACGTCGCTCTCATTTTGAATCACCTGAATGTCGTAGGCTTCCTTCGCGCTGGTCTCGGTCTCCTGGTCGCTGGCCAGTTCCATCTTCTCCTGGATCAATTGGTCCTCCAGGGAGGAGGAATCCAGCTTGACCAGGACCATCCCGTCCTCGACGTCCTTCTGACTGATGTACGTGCCGGACGGGACGATGCTCAGGATCGTGATCTGCGCGCCGCGCGATTCCACCTCGCAGCGGTACTCGATGGACTTGTGCGCGCGGATGCTGCCGCCCTCACTGACCGTGATGACCAGCTTGTCGCGGCGCGCCGTAAACGTACCTCCGGACGTCGTGCCGGCGCCCGCATTTCCCTTGATGGAAGCTACCAGCACGACCGCACCTGCCGCAATGAGAAAGAGAACCAACGGGAGCAACCATCGCCGCTTCTTCGGCCGCCCAGTCCGCTGGATGGCCGGATGTTGACTCGTCGATTTGTCCTGCCTCGAACTGCCTGTATTCGGTTTCATGGTGCCGTATGCTCCCACATTCCATCCGGTCTGACCTGTAAGACGCCGATATCTCGAAAGAAGCTCATCTTCGCAATCGTATGATCGACCAGCGCGCTGAGCACGTCATTCTGTGCTCGCACGAGCGCATCTTCGGAATCAAGCAACAGACGCACGGTCCCGCGCCCGTACTGGAGCGAGAGCTTCTCGACCTCCACGCGCTTCCGGGCGAGATTCAGCCCGATCTGCTGGATGCGATAGCTCTCGGCGGTCTCCGCCAGGTCGCGATACGCCTGGCGGACACCGAGCTTGATCTCGTCCACCTGCTCTTCGTAGCTTCGCTGCCGCTGCTGCACGGTGATCAGCGCCTCGCGATATGCATTGCGCTCCGCTTTGCGATCCAGCGGCAGGTCGCCCTCCAATCCCAGCCGATAGTTGCCCTCGTCAAATTGCAGCGAGGCGAACTTCGTCTCCGGCTCAGACGCCACGTTCGCACTGCCGATCAGGTTTAGCTGAACGCCCAGCCCTTTGGCGGCCAGCTCCAGCTTCCTCTGGGCATCGTCGAGGCCATCGCGGGTGTTGGCCAAATCCAGACGACGATCCAGGGCCAGCTCCATAGCCTCGACCTCGGTATACGCCGGCTCGCTGATCCCGATGTCCGCCAGCGCCGTCAACTCGTTCGGATCGAGCGTCACGTTGGCGTCGGTGGGCAAGGCCAGGCGGACCTTGAACGTGTCCAGGGTCTGTTCGTAACGCTGGCGTGCCGAAACCAGCGCCTGTTCGGTGGTGAGCAGCCGCTGCTCGGCTTCACCCAGATCGTACGCGGGTCGCTGACCTACGTCGACCTCCATGCGCAATTGGTTCGTCGATTCCACCTGTCTGGCATAGCTGGCCTCCTGGATGAGAACGGCCTCCCGCTGCTGCAAGACCCGATAGTAGTCACTGATGACCGAGACCACGAAGGTCTGACGGTAGCGGTTGAACGTACGGATTCGATACAACACATTGCGCTCGGCCTGCGTCAGATTCTCCCATTCGGATAGACCGGCGCCGGCGCCGAGGATCGGAAAGGCCAGGGTAGACGTGAGCACGGAACCCAGCGACGTTTGCGGGTCCCCCGTCAGGAACCGGCTCCAGTCCAAAGCCAGGCCGCTGGTGACCCGAAGGCCATTGGCAAGGAGAAACGTCTTGTTGACGCTGCCTTCGGCCCCTGCGGTGATGTCCTCCCGCCCGTTGTTTTTCGCATAGAAGGCATCGAACGTTCCGAGCCATTGCGGCGCGTACCGATGCCGCGTCAGCGTCAGGTCCAGCGCCGCCAGGTAGAGCGATTCCTTCTGGGACTGATACTCCCGACTGTACCTCGTCGCGATCTCGACCGCTTCGGCCAGGTTCAAGACGCGGTCGGACGGGACCGCATCGAGGACTTCCACGTTGTTGGGACCGGCGTCATTGATCCGATAGTTGGCCATCTGACCGAAGTCGTCCTGCCACTTGTCCTCCAGGATCTCGTAAACCTCCTTGTCCGCCTTCTCCTTGTAGTGCTCGCGGCTGCATCCGCCGGAGATCCCGAGGGCGAGCACGGCGCACGCTGCCCACGCAGACAAGAGGGCGCATCGGGCCCCGCACCATCTGAAGTCGTTCCGAGAATCAGCCGTCACAGATTGACCTCCATCGCACAGTTTCTCCATCGTTGCGGGCCAGCCGCATCCCGGGTAGCGAACCACCAATCCCATCTTTGCCCCCGCTGCGATTCGCTCCGTTCATTGTATGGGGAGCCGGCGCCGCCACAAAGCACATTCTGTGCTAATCGACGTTTCCCATCGCCGCGATATTGCAGAAAAGCGGGGAGGCAAGGCGGCGAAACGATGACACGATTGCAGACTCGCGAAGGGTGAAAGACGGGATTCGAACCCGCGACCCCCAGAACCACAATCTGGTGCTCTATCCAGCTGAGCTACTCTCACCACGAAAACAAGGTGCGCCGAGGAGACCCGGCGCACCCTGCATTGTACCGTCCGGACGGCGCCTGTCAATGCCGTCCTACTTGTTTCTGACGGCTGCCTGGGCCGCCGCCAACCGGGCGATCGGTACGCGGAACGGCGAGCAGGAAACGTAGTTCATGCCCACACGATGGCAGAAATCGATGCTGCTGGGCTCGCCGCCGTGCTCGCCGCAGATCCCGACTTTCAGCTTCTTGCGGGTCTTGCGCCCGAGCTTGGTGCCCATTTCAACGAGCTTGCCGACGCCAACCTGATCGAGCTTCTGGAACGGATCGGCGGCGTAGATGCCCTTGGCAACGTACTCCCCAAGGAAGCGTCCGGCGTCGTCGCGCGAGAAGCCCATGGTCATCTGCGTCAGGTCGTTGGTGCCGAAGCTGAAGAACTGGGCCTCTTCGGCGATCTCATCGGCGGTCACGGCCGCGCGGGGCACCTCGATCATCGTACCGATCATGTACTCAATCTTGGCCTTGCGCTCTTTGAAGACGGTGTTGATCTCATCGACCACATCGTCCTTGACCAGCTTCAGCTCCGATACGGCGCCCACCAGCGGGATCATGATCTCCGGCAGAACCCTCTTGCCCTTCTTCCTCACATTCAGAGCCGCCTCGATGATCGCGCGGGCCTGCATGCGATAGATGGCAGGGTAGGTGACCGACAGGCGGCAGCCGCGATGGCCGAGCATCGGGTTGAACTCGTGCAACAGCTCGACCTTGGTCTTGACCACGGACACATCCACACCCAGGCGGCTGGCCATTTCGGCCTGGTTCTCCTTGTCCTGAGGCAGGAACTCGTGCAGCGGCGGGTCCAGCAGACGCACCGTCACCGGCAGGCCCGCCATCGCCGTGAAGATGCCTTCAAAGTCACCCCGCTGGAGAGGCAGCAGCTTCTTCAAGGCGCCTTCGAACCGGTCTTTGATCTGGGCGTTTTCCTTCTCGATGGCCTTCTTGGCCGTGTCGTCTTCGGCGGCGGCGAGCTTTTTCAGATAGACCGCGTAGTCGTCGGCCGCCAGGATCATCTGCCGCACCGGCCAGATACGATCACCCTCGAAGAACATGTGCTCGGTGCGCGTCAGACCGATGCCCTCGGCGCCGAAATCACGGGCCCGCTGCGCATCGGCTGGCGTGTCCGCGTTGGTGCGAACGCCCAGCGTCCGGACCTGGTCGCACATTCTCATGAACTTGCCGAAATCGCCGCTCAGCGACGCCGAAACCGTGGCCAACTGGCCGTTCATCACCTCGCCGCTGGAGCCGTCGAGACTGATCCAGTCGCCCTCCTTCAGCGTGACCTTGCCAATCGTCAGCTTCTTGCTGGCGTAGTCGATATCGAGGTTGCTCACTCCGGCGACGCAGCACTTGCCCATGCCCCGGGCGACCACCGCCGCGTGGCTGGTCATGCCGCCGAACGCCGTCAGAATGCCTTGGGCCGCATCCATCCCACCGATGTCTTCCGGGCTGGTTTCCCGGCGGACCAGGATCACTTTCTTGCCCTCTTCTCTCCAGACCTCGGCCACCTCGGCGGTGAAGACGATCTGGCCGACCGCGGCGCCGGGCGAGGCCGGCAGACCCTTGCCAATCACGTCCCGTTTGGCCTTCGGGTCAAATTGCGGATGCAGCAATTGGTCCAACTGCTCGGGTGTAACGCGCATCACGGCGTCTTTCTTGGGAATCAGACGCTCGTTGACCATGTCCACCGCGATCTTGACGGCCGCCGGAGCGGTCCGTTTGCCGGTACGGGTCTGGAGGATATAGAGCTTCTTCTCCTGGATGGTGAACTCCATATCCTGCATGTCCTTGTAGTGCTTCTCCAGGCGCGTCATCAGCCGGGTCAGCTCCGTGTAGGCCTTGGGCATCACCTTGTTGAGCTTGCTCAGCTCAATCGGCGTGCGGATGCCGGCCACCACGTCCTCGCCCTGAGCGTTCATCAGGAACTCGCCGTAGAATTCCTTCTGACCGGTGCTGGGGTTGCGCGTAAAGCAGACACCCGTGCCGCAATCGTCGCCCATATTGCCGAAGACCATCGCCTGAACGTTGACGGCGGTGCCCAGCAGCCCCTTGATGTGGTTCAGTTCGCGATAGCGGATGGCGCGAGGGCTGTTCCACGAGCCGAACACCGCGTTGATCGCATGGGTCAACTGGACCTTTCCATCCTGCGGGAACATCTCGCCGACGTGGTCCTTGTAGACCTTCTTGTATGCCTCGACCACGCCGTGCAGTTGCTCGGCGTTGAGGTCGCTGTCCAGCTCCACGCCCGCCCTCTTCTTGGCCTCGTGGATCTTCTCTTCGAAGTAGTCGTGGTGGCAGCCCATGACGACGTCGCCGAACATGTCGATGAACCGGCGATAGATATCGTAGGCGAAACGGGCGTTGCCGGTCTTCTTGATGATGCCTTCCACCACCCGATCGTTCAGGCCGAGGTTCAGAACCGTGTCCATCATGCCGGGCATGGACGCGGCGGCGCCGCTTCGCACGCTGACCAGCAGCGGACGGTCCGGATCGCTCATCTTCATCCCCATGGCCTTTTCGAGCTTGGCCAGGTTGGCATCCACCTCTTTGTCCAGCCCCTTGGGCCACTTGCCTTTGGACTTGTAGTACTCGCCGCAGACTTTCGTCGCGATGGTGAATCCCGGCGGGACCGGAACGCCCAGGTTGGTCATCTCGGCCAGGTTGGCTCCTTTGCCCCCCAAGAGTTCTTTCATCTTGGCATTGCCTTCCGCCTTCCCGTTGCCGAAGAAGTACACCCGTTTTTCTGCCATGCTTGCTTTCTCCTTCTTGCTCGTGTCATCAGTGCGAGAGCATTGCTGTTTCGGATCGGCTCCGCGAATTTCACTGTAGCCCGACCCCGACAACGAGATCGGGATTTCCTGCCGGGCAGATAAAGGCGGTTAGTCTATAGCAGCCCGTCGGCCCTGTCAACGGGGAAAAGTGGATTTTGCCCTTCCGATTCTGGCCCCGCTGCGGACTTACCCGCCCGAGGCGCGCGGCGCCGCTATGGGAAAGGCCAGGCCTCAGACGGCCTGTGCGCCGCCTTCATCAACGAGGCGATCTGCGTCACAATCTCGGGATACTCGTCCGCCAGATCCGTCGTCTCCCCGAGGTCCGTTCGCAGATCGTACAGCTCGATCGGCCCATCGGGATCGTTCGCCACATCCAGACGGACGCCCTTCCAATCGCCCATGCGGACCGCCTGCTTCTTGCCCTGTTCGTGGAATTCCCAGTACAGATAACGGTGCCTCCGCTGCTGACCGGGCTTTCCCAAGAGCGTGGGGAGGATCGAGAACCCATCGGTATCGTCCGGCGGCACGGCACCGGCCAGATCGCAGCAGGTCGGCAGGAAATCCCAGAACGCGCAGACGTGGTCCGTGCCCGAGCCGGCGGCAATCCTGCCCGGCCAGCGGGCAATCAGCGGCACGCGGATGCCTCCTTCGTAGAGGTCACGTTTCGTGCCGCGCAGGGGGCCATTGCTGTCGAAAAACGCTGGATCGGCGCCCCCTTCCTTGTGCGGCCCATTGTCGCTGGAGAACAGCACCAGCGTGTCCTCGTCGATGCCAAAAGCCTTGAGCTTGTCCAGGAGGCGTCCGACGTCGGCATCCATCCGCGTGATCATCGCGGCGTGGCCCTTCTGCGGCTCGGGCCAGTCCTCGCCGGCATAAGGCCCGTACGAAGGGACCTCCATCCCCTGCTGGCCCGCCTCATTGTTGGCGTGTGGAATCGTCAGAGCCAGGTACAGGAAGAACGGCAACTGGCGGTTCTGCTCGACGAACTGAAGCGCCTGTTCCGCGAACAGGTCATGAGAGTACTGGACCTTCTCGGTGGCCACACCTGCACCGTCCGTCCGGTCGCCCGCCACCTTGTTCGGCAGCGGCACACGCTGGTCGTTGCGGTAGAGGAATTCGGGATAGTAATTATGCGCGTGCCTCTGGCAGAGATAACCGAAGGAGTAATCGAACCCCTGATTGTTGGGCGCCCCGCTGTTGCCGGGCCCGCCCAGCCCCCATTTGCCGATCAAGCCCGTCACGTAACCCCGGCTCTTGAGCAGCTTGGGAACGGTCACCGCATCCGCAGGCAGAGGCATCTGCCCCATCGGCTTGGCCTCTTTGTTGCCGCGAACGTGCGTGTGGCCGGTGTGCAGGCCCGTCATCAGCGAACAGCGGGATGGCGCACACACCGTGCTGCCGGCATAGCAATCGGTGAAGAGCATGCCCTCGGCGGCCATGCGGTCGATGTTGGGAGTCCGGATCTTCTGCTGCCCGTAGCAGCCGAGGTCGCCGTAGCCGAGATCATCGGCCAGGATGAAGATGATATTGGGCTGCCCCGGCCCGGTCAGCCGTTTCGGTCGGGTCGCGCAGCCACCCAGCAGCGTGCCAGCGGCGGCAAGCCCCGCAGCCTGGAGAAAACCCCGTCTCGTCCAATTCCGTTTGTTTCGCTCGGCCATCTTCTGCTGCTCCATCAATGAGTCCCGTGATGAGGAGACCGTTCCGAAATCACTTGCCCGGCGTCGGGATGGCGACGTCGATCGAGCGGACTTCGCCCAGCGTCGAAAGCGGCCGGTCGAAATCCTCGGGGCGTCCCACGACGAGAATCTGCATGGCGTCGGGCCTCAGGTGCGCCCGCGCAGCTCGCAGCACGTCGGCCTTGGTGACCTGCTCGATGCTCTCCTTGGTCTTCTGGAGGAAGTCCGGCGGGTAGCCGTAGTAATCATAGGTCATCAGGCGACTGATGATCTCCGCCGTGCTGTCAAAGTTGAACACGAAGGAATTGAGGTAGCTGTCCTTGGCCAGCTCCAGCTCCTCATCGGTGACCTCCTCGGCGGTCATCCTCCTGGCCTCTGCGATAATCGCCTCGATCGCGTGCACGGTGCTTTCCGATTTCGTCTGGCAGCCCATGGAGAAGACGCCCGGATGGTCGTAGCGAGACGAGTAGGTCCCGAAGACCGAATAGGCCAGCCCTTGCCGCGAGCGCACGTTCTTGAACAGCCTGCCCGTGAAGCCGCCGCCCAGGACCTGGTTCATCACGGTCAGGGCCGCGTAGTCCGGATCGCTCATCAGCCCGGCGACATGCCCCAGGTAGATGTTCGACTGGTTCAGGTCGGGCCGGGAGACGAGATTCACCGTAGATCGCCAGACGTAATCCACCTTGGGCTTGGCGGGCGGATCCAGATCGATCTTCTCCCATCCTTCGAAGGCCCTCTCGATCCTGGCAACCATCTCCCGCGTGTCGAAATCGCCCCAGACCGCCAGCATCATGTTGTTCGGTCCGAAGAACCGCTTGTGAAACGCCGCCAGATCGTCCCGCGTGATGTTGTCGATGGTCGCGTACTCGGTGTGTCTGGCATACACGCTCTGCGGGCCGTAGATGAGCTTGTCGAACTCCCGCGACGCGATGGAACGCGGCGAGTCGTTCCGTCTGGCAATACTGCTGCGATGCTGCATCTTGGCCAGCTCGATCTTGTCTTCGCGGAACGCCGGGTGCATCAGCACGTCTGCCAGGATACCCAGCGCCTTGTCGATGTCCCCCTTGAGCGCAGAGACGGAAGCATATCCGGCGTCCTGTCCGATGCTCGTCTCGACGGAGGCCGCGATCTGCTCCAGTTCATCGTCCAGTTCGTCTCCGGTCTTGCTGGTCGTCCCGCCGGTGCGCATGACCTCGCCTGTGATGTCCGCGAGGCCCACCTTGTCGGCCGGCTCGTAGATGGACCCCACGCGAATTCGGCCGGACAGGTAGATCAGCGGCAGCTCGTGGTCCTCCAATATCAGCAGCCGCATCCCGTTGGCCAGAGTCACGCGCTGCACCTCGGGCACAACGACGTCATTCAACCTTGGGTATTTCAGTTGCCTGTGGTCGGGCGCTCGCTCTGTCGCAGGAATCGGGGCCGCCAGAACCACGACTGCAACGAGGCACAGGCCCGTCAGGATATGGGGTATTCGCTCGCTCTTCATTTCCTGCCCGCCTTTCAGGATTCGTTCTCACTGATGGTCGTCTCGATGATGCCGACCGTCCGGTTCTTCGTCGTGAAGTAGGTTCGGGCGACCCGCTGAATGTCCTCGGCCGTGACACGGTCGATCTGTTCGAGCTGCTTGAACAGATTTCGCCAGTCGCCCGTCAGAACCTCATAAAACGTCAGCAGTTCGGCCAGGCCCGAGTTCGAGTCGAGCTGCCGGATCAGGCTGGCGCGGGCCCGCGTCTTGGCCTTGTCGAGCTCCTGCTCGGTGACCGGCTCGTTCCTCAGCCGCTCTATCTCGGCGTAGATCGCCTGTTCGCACTCCTGGTTCGTGTGGCCTCTGGCCGGCATGGCGTAGAACAGGAACAGCCCGGGGTACTTCTGGCCGGGCATGCCCTGGAACCCGGACGTCGCCATCGCAATCTTCTGGTCCCGGACGAGACTGCGATAGAGCCGCGATGTGCGTCCGGTTCCCATAATGTCCGTGATGGCGTCAAACACGGCGTTATCCTCGTGGTTGATGCTCGGCTTGTGGTAGCCGATCAACACGAAGGGCTGGGCCGGGTCCTCGACGACGACGCGACGTTCGCCCGGTTGAGGGGGTTCGACCGTCTCGACCGCCTCCGCCGCCGGACGGTATGGAATCCGCCCGAAATACTCCTGGGCCAGCGTCCTGACGCGGGCCGGATCGACGTCGCCGACGACGGCCATCGTCAGGTTGCCCGGACCGTAGTGCGTCCGGAAGAACGCTTCCGCCTCTTTGCGAGTGAGAGCCTCGATGTCGCTCATGTGCCCGATGACAGGCGCACCATAGGGGTGCGCCTTGTAGGCCACCGCCAGGAACTCCTCCAGCAGCTTGCCGACCGGCTGTGTCTCCGTCCGAAGCCGGCGCTCCTCCATCACGACGTTCTTCTCTTTGTAGAACTCGCGCAGGACCGGATTGAGAAAGCGATCCGATTCCAGCAGCATCCACAGTTCGAGCTTGTTCGAAGGAAGGCTCACGAAGTAGACAGTATAGTCGGAACTGGTCCCAGCGTTGAGTCCCACGCCGCCGGCCTGCTTGAGGATCTCATCGAATTCATCGTGGACGAGGTACTGCTGGGCTTCCTCCTGGGCCTCCTGGAATTGCCGGTGGAGCTGCGCCAGCCGCTGTTCGTCGACCGCGCCGGTCCTGGCCTTCTCGGCCTTGATCGCCTCGAACGCCTCGTCGATTTTCGCGAGCGCTTTGGCCTCGGCCTGGTAGTCTTTCGTCCCGATTGTTCGCGTGCCCTTGAAGGCCATGTGCTCGAAGAGGTGAGCCAAACCCGTGAGGCCGGTGACCTCGTCGACCGCCCCGACGTTGGCGTGCGTATAGCACGTCACCACGGGGGCCTCGCGCCGCTGAAGCACGATGAACCGCAGGCCGTTGTCCAGCGTGAACTGCGTTACGCGCGACTCGAACTGGGCCAGGTCCTGCGCCAGACCGATCTGTCCGGTCGACAGCATCATGACCAGCAAAGGCCACACCACAGGCCGCACAGCCCTGCTGCGTCTGCTACCCGCTCGTTCCATCTCATGTCTCCTCAAACTGCGTCGATCTGGAAAAGCCCTGCTTTTCAAATCCTACCACTTCGTCGGAACCGCTCAGTTGTACGTGAAATACACGGTGGCCTTACAGGCGCGGTCCACCCGCACCCGGACCCAGTGGGCGGAATAGCCATCGGGAAACTCGTGGTGCCGGTAGCCCTTGCGGAAGCGAAAGACCTGGTACCGCTGCCAACTGCCGTCGCCGAGGAAGTCCACCTCCAGGTCGAACGTCACGTTTTCCTCGTTGTCGTGGGCCAGGTGCACCACCTTTTTGTCGAAGCCGGTCATCAGGAAGGGGTCTGAGACCTCCTGGGCCTGCACCGGCGTATCCCACCACGGGCCGCCCCAGCCGGTCGGTTTGCCCATCTGCCACAGGTCATCGAGGTCGCCGAACCACAGGCCGGATTGCGGCTGGCCCTGATCGTGATCGATCTGATCCGAAGCCATTACGAACAATC
>CAZNSM010000004.1:24766-29449 GCA_964575615.1 uncultured Pirellulales bacterium
GATTGCGGCTGGCCCTGATCGTGATCGATCTGATCCGAAGCCATTACGAACAATCCGCGCCAGTGGCAGAAATCCGGGACCACCCGCAGGTGCGAGCAGATCGGCCGGATTCCCCAGATGTGGCCGCCGTAGGCGAGCGCCGGCAATTCATAGAACGTCCCATGCACGTCCATGAGCAAGCGTTCGGTCACCGCGTGACGAATCCGCATCCACTCGGTGTTCCAGGCATGATCCCAGCTATGGCTGGACTTCGGCAGCAGGTATCGCTGCCACGTGCCGTTGACCAGGACGCGCAGCACCACGCTCGACCGCGTCCAGCCCGTCGCGTAGAGCGTGTTTCCGCCGTAGGAACTGTCGCCCGCGCTGGCGTGGACCTCGACGAAGGGGTTGCGCTCGATGATGGTCCATTTCTCGCCATCCCACTGGCCCAGGCGCCCGGCCCGGCGACGCTCCAGGAATTCCTGCTCGTCGTACGTGTTATTCGCGACCACGACACGGTTCTGGGCCGTGAAGGCGCTCTTGAAGTGCTCTTTGGCCCCGGCAATCTCCAACTCCTTGCGCAGGTCGAAGAGGTGCGTCACTTCGAGGCTGCGGACATCCACCTCCCAGAAGCCTCCTTCCATACCCAGGAAGTAGACCTTGTTCTGCGGTTCTTTCAGATGCTCGCACGTGGCGCACAGCCGGTAATTCTTGAGCCCCTCAATCGTGCGAACGTTGCCGTCGATATCGATCGCGTACGGCCCGATGAACGCCTGCCCGCTGGGCCAGTGCACGAAGCGGTTGGCAAAGGTGCCGGTCAGCGACACTGAAGCGGGGTGACGCCGCATCGTCATGTCTTCGCGGATCTCATAGAGGCCAATTCCCTGGCCTTGAATGTGCGCAACGTAGCCCACCGCCCACAGCTTGTCCGCCCAGGGAATCAGGGCGCCGATGCCTGCTTCGGAGTTGCTGCCCAGCCCATGGGCCATCACCGTCATCTGGGGAAAAACGCCATCCACCTGGACAGGTTGCGCGGGCGTGATTGCCTCTCTCGCTGCCGGCTCGTCGAGGCGTTCCAGATAGACGCGGATCGCCCTGGCAAGGCTTCGGCCGAACGTGCGGGCGCTCTCGGCGGTCACCGGCTGACCTCCGGCGTTGGCATACGGGATCTCGAACGTTGCCGCCAGCCGCAGACCCTCGATGTCCGCCGCCCATCGGCTGAAACTCCGCCCCGCGCTGAAATTGCCCAACGTATTCCACGCCTTGCCGAACGGCAGATTGTCGGAGACGCGGTAAACCAGCGGACCGCGCTGGACTTCTTCGAGCAGCCGCCCGAACTGCCGCTGCTCCTGCCAAATGCGTTCGTCGGAATGCCCCGGGATGTAGATCACCTCGTTGTACTCGCCCCGAATGTGAGGACAGTGCAGATCGAACGCGGCGCGAAGCCGGCCGTTCGACCAGTTCGGCACGAAGGTCCGCAGCGCAGCAACGGAAGAGTAGGTGCTGGGACCGATATAGTCGCGGTTGTGGTCGCGACCGTTGCGGTTCTTGCCCTGGTCGCCCGCTTCGACACCGTCCTTGTCCACAAATGGAATCGCCATGACCTCGACGTTGCGCCGGAACCACTGACCATCGTCGCTGTCGGACAGGACGATGTCGAGGACGCCTTCCAGAACGAAGCTGGCGAGCGACTCGCAGGCATGGTGCCTGGCGGCCAGCAAGACCCGAAACGGCGGATCGCCGTTGAGCTGCCCCGCATGAATCCGCTCGACCGACCGGCCGCTCTGGGTCTTGCAGAGTTCGTCGAGACGAAGATTCGCGTGATCCGCAAAGCCCGCGATGAATTCCTTCAGGTTGGCTTCGACGTAAGGTATCGTGAAGCAGAACCGCACGTCGGCGGCGTCCCGTGGGAACGCGTATGCGAACGAGCTGCCCTTCACAGCGTCGGTTCCGAGCCATGACCACGTCCGGCCTGAATCGGTGCTGACGGCCGGGCCGCGAACACCGATCGGGTTCTCGCCGCTGAACCGAAATGTCAGCGTCCGACCCTGCGCCCCTGCGACGCGGAAGTTCCAGTAAAACCACCAGCCCTGCGTGTCGCGCAGGTCGGGCCGAAGGAAAATGGCATCCCCCTCCATCCGCTCGACCACGATATTGCCGCCCGGATAGTTCGCATCGACCGTCACGCGATTCGAGACTTGTCCACAGGCTGCCGGCAGATCCAGGACCAGCGCAGACAGAGCAAAGATGAGGATCGTTGGACGCATGGCAGGTGATGCCAGAAGCCGTCCACAGAAGACTCGCAGGAGGACGCCAGACCGATATGAGCACGCCATCTAATTCCCTTCCGGTGGATCGTTTGATATCCCGTCGGCTCGATACTCCTTACCGTCCGACGGCACACTATACCCGGCAATATCGGCCTTGTCAATCGCCCCGACATCCCGGATGCAAGCGATGCCTCACATGCGATTTAAAGTGGTTTCTGCTTGCGATCGTTCCCGGCGTGAGGCAATATCGCAGAAGGAGGTTTCTGTGGGCTTTCAAGCCAAGGCATCTGTGCTGTTGTCGATCGCCGCCCTGATGGGACTGTCCTGGACCCAACTGGCAGAGGGCCAGACTGCGCCGCCGACGGGGCCTCGCGACCTGGTGGTCTTTGTCGCCAGAGAAAAGCCCGACCTGTACCGGCTGGTGGGACAGGAGCCCGTTCCGTACGGCACCGCCAGGTTCCACAATCCCAAGGCCATCGTCGCCGATGCGCAACGGGGCTGCTTCTACGTGATCGACGAACCGAGGCTGCTGACGGAGAAGGTCAAGCTGTGGCGCATCGCCGGCGACGGATCGGCCCGGGTGGTTCTCCAGGCCGACACAGCCAAAGGCGGCGGTCCGTTCGGACTCGATGTGGGCCTGGGGCTCGACGGCCAGGGCCGGCCTCTGATCGCCGATCGCGATTCCGGCCTGTGGCGCCTGAACACCGGCGGGCAATTGCAGCAACTGCTTCAGAGCAAGGACAAGCCTCTGATCCGTATGACGGCGGTGACCGGTTCGGGGGATGGATGGCTGGTCGCAACCAGCCATCTCCACGAGACCTCGCAAAACTCCGCCGGAATGATTCTGGTCCACAAAAACCAGGGCGGGCTCTTTCAGATCAATTCTGAAGCCAATCCCCTCGCCGCAACGTGCCTGATTGAGAACCGCCGGCCCGGCAGTGAGGAATACGACACGTACTGGCGAAGGCCGACCCACTTGTTCATCGACGCGGCCGGGCGGATCGTCCTCGTGGACGCCGGCAGCACCCGAACGAGCAAGGAGCCCATCTACACCGGCGCGCGACGTCGCAGCCAATACTCCTTGCAGCGAGTCACGACGTCAATCATCGGTGGAGGTGTCTTCGTCCGTCACCCGGACGGCCGGTTCGAGGACCTCACCTTCAAGACCCCTGACGAAAGCTCGGGCCCGATGCGCCGTCCGACGGGGGCTTCGCAATGGTCCGATGACACGTACATCGTCGCCGACCCGGAGATGCACGTCGAAGGCATCAACGGCACCGGCGGACTGCTGCTGCTGAAGCTCGACGGCTCGCGCGAGGCGAGATGGCCGTTCGGCTACCACATCCAACCCGTCGGCGTCGCCATCCTGCGGGGCGCCGGCACGCCCGCTCAGGCCGCACCTGTCAGACCGATCCGGATCGAAGACCTTGCAGGCGTCCACACCGCCGGGAGGATCGCCCGCATCGAGAGCGTCTCCTGGGAGTGCAAGCCCGCGAACACGAACGATCCGGTGATTGGAATCGGAATGGGCTGGGACGCGCAGCCCCGCGACAAGGCCGAAGCCAAGCTGCGCGAGGTCTTCGAAGGCGCCCGTTGGTCCATTGCGGCTGACGGGGCGATCGGCTTCTGTGCCAACGGCGTCGATCCTCAGGCCGAGGGAACTCCGCTGGTCATGAACGGGAAAGTGACCGCGACCGGACAACTGCTTACGGCTCTGGCGCACTATCGCGGCAAGAGCATGTTCGACACCCAGGTCGGCTCCGTGGACGCCCGCTTGCGCGGCGGCGCCGAACCGGGCACGATCGAGATGGACGTGACGATCAACGTCTTCACCAAGACCGAGCGACTCAAAGGCGCCTTCACCCAGACGATGCCCGGCAAGTAGGATGGGCAGGTCCCCTGCCCATGCGGTCTCCTACCACATCGGGTCCCAGACGGGCAGTTTCTCGGCCGGCAGTTCGAGAATCCTGCGGACTTCGTCGGGCACGTAGTCGCGATGCACGATGATGTTGTAGACGTTGTCGACGAACCAGTCGTCGTACATGGTCCAGAGTCCGCCGCTGCCTCGGTCGCTGCCCCAACTGTTCTCCACGAGCCACTTGACCGGCCGGCCGGCCGCCAGGTCGACGCCGATGAACGCCATGCCGTGATTGATCGTGCTGTCGCGGAACAACAGCCGCTCGGTCTTGTTCAGACCCATGTCGAGGGCGTAGATGGACTCGTAGTCGTATAGATTGCGGGCCATGATGCCGGCCTTGCTGTCCTGGTCGGGCGAGACGTCGGCCGCGAAATACACCGGCTTGTTGTCCAGCAGCACCTTGACGACGAGGTCTTTGAGCGTCGACAGGTCCACGTTGGCGTAGTGGGCGTTCTGCCCATCGTAGAGGTTCTTGGTCAGTTGGACCTCGTAATGACCGCCCTTGGGCCGGATCGG
>CAZNSM010000004.1:29549-74567 GCA_964575615.1 uncultured Pirellulales bacterium
ACGAGCACGCGGTACACCTCTGCGAGCATACCGGGCTTGGCCTCGCGCATCTTGCGGACCGAGCCGGTCTCCTTGTAGATCTCGCGCAGCTCCACGGCGTCCTTGCGCAGGATTCGCGACAGGGCCCGATTCATCATGCCCGTGTTCTCCGAGCTGGCGGTCTCGGCCATCGCCTCCCTGGGCAGAACGCCGTATTTGGTGACAAGGTCCACGAAGTTCTCCCAGTACCCGCCGTCCGGGGCCGGGTCCTTCAGCAGGAAGACCACGTCGCGATCCTGGATATCGCGGTCGCGATACTCGATCATGTATTCGAGAAACGCGTTGGCCTTCTCCATCTTGTCCCAGAACTGAAGGTAGATGTGTGAGAATTCGAAATCGTCCAGATCGAGTGAGTTCAGGACCACCGGCTTGATCGTGTTGAAGCCGGCGAACATCCAGCACCGCCCGCTGCTCTTCTGATTGCTGATGCCCTTGGTCTTGATCTTATGGCTGAACTGCTTGTTGTGGGCCGCGAGGATTTCGCGGTTCTCGGCGATGTCGCGGATGCCCGTGCTGGTCAGCGCGTTGCGCATCGCCCTGGCGTGAGCGTCCATCTGGAAGTCGCTTCGAATCCGCTCGATCTGCGCCGGCGTCAGCGCCCCGTCCTGGGCCGTCGCCATCGCCGCCAGGCCGATCCCCACCAGCAGTACCACCCACAATCGCATCATCGAATCTCTCATGTGAAGCCTCCAAGAACCAGCGGTGACGTTGATCTCTCTGCACTCAAGTTGCGATGGCCGTCGCGTCCGACCCGCCGTCGGCCGCAAGTGCCACTATCGTCCAGCAACCGCACCCCTGTCAACCCTCATGCGGCGTCAATTCCGCTTGGGTGACACACCGAACGCGGGCCCCGGCGTCTTGGCCATGTGGAATCGATAGCCGCACGCTTTCTGTTGACGCTGTCACAGGACTGCCATAGGATTGGGTTCGATAATCTCTTCGACGGTGAAAGGCCAGACTATGGACGCGTGCAACAGCGAGAAAGCGAATCGATCCGGCGGCCTGCCTGGACGCTCGGTGCGCGGCGGCACAATCACGAATCTCATCTTCGCCGCGGTCTTCTTCGGGCTGCTCGCCCTTGGGGTCCTCTGGATTCTCAAGATGGTCGGCCAGGCGGGTCAGCAGTACTCGACTGCCATGATCCAGACCAGCCAAAAGGCCTCGGCGCTGCAATGCCAGAACAACCTGCGCACCATCTGGCAGAGCCTTCACATGTACGCCATCAGTAACGAAAGCCTGCCTCCGACGCAGCAGGCGCTGATCGACACCTGCGGCTACGGCTCCCGTCTGTTCCACTGCGCCGAGCCCAACGCCCCCCAGTACGTCTACATTGCCGGCCAGACCCTGGACATGGCGCCGACGAACGTATTGCTGTACGAGCCGGAACCGGTCCACGAAGGCAAGTGCAGCGTGCTCTTCCTTGACGGCCGGACCGCCATGCTGGAGCCGGATGAGTTGAGGCTTGCGGTGGAGGCGACCATCGCCGGACTCAAGCAACGAACGAGGTAATCAGCGATCAACCAATGCGGCCAACCATCCGGCAGAGCGTTTCGAGATTGACCCGGTCGACCTCGCCGAACGCATCCGGCTGGTCGGAGTCGATATCGAGCACCGCCACAAGCTCGTCCTGCAGCGTGAGCACGGGCACCACAATCTCCGAGCGCGTCGAACTCGAACATGCGATGTAGCCGGGGAACGCGCGAACGTCCGGCACGACCTGCGTCCGGCGCAGGCGAGCAGCCGCACCGCACACGCCCCGATCGAATGAGATCTCAAGACAGCCATGCGGCCCCTGATACGGACCGACCTTCAGCAGTCCCGGCGCAACCACCCGATAGAATCCGGTCCAGTCGAACCACTCGAATCGGTGGTGCAGCTCGCACACGACGGTCGCCATGACGGCGATAGGGTCCGTTTCTGCCTCGATCAGCGCACGTATGGCACCAAGAGTCAGGTCGTACAAGTTTTGCTTTTCGTTCGGGTCCATGACTATCGACTGGCAGAGCATTACTTGTCGATTGTGTCCTCCGCCGCAGATGGCGGACAGGGATGCGTAAACGGGAGCCTGCCGCCCGGCCATTGTCCTTTGGCCTCGTGCTCCAGGGCGGCATATTCTCTGGCCAGCTCGACGACGGCATCGTCGCTCTGGTCCACGTACAATTCCAGCCAGTAGCCTTTGGTCCCTTTCCGAGCCACTCGAATCCCGGCGGCCAGGCGCCCGCGATGGTCGCCTCCGGCGCAATCGCCCGCAATCAACGCCGCCATCAAGCGATCGGCGAGGCTGCCTTGCGTCTGCTCGTAGGCCCTGGCCATCGCGAAGATAACGTCGCGGCCGACCAGCGTGTTTCCCTGGCACGCGTAGTATCTGCCACTGACAGCGCCCCACCATACGCCCGACGGGTCCGTATCCGCAGGATTGCGATTCGCGGCCCGACCCGACATGTCGATGATGGCCAGTTGCCGCCTGTCCCGACGCGGATCGTTCCGAAGCAGCTCCGCAAGGACCTGTTCGGGCAGACGCCCTTTGGCCAGAAGGTCCAGAGCACGCTGTCCCCACTCGGGGTTGTGCCAGTGTTGGGTGCAGAACGCGCCCACGCCGGCGCGCACGTAGGGAACCACCTTGCCCACCGCGGGGTACCGGCTCGCCACCGCAGCGCCGCAAACGCCCGTGTTGGGGTCGACCGCCACGATGGAGAAGGTCCCGGACACGGCCGCCCGTGTGACGTCCTCTGGATTTCGGCCGGCTTGCGCGCCAGGCGGAGCCGGGTTCCGTTCGCACCCGCACAGGCCTGCGACAACGATCAGCGATATCCGCAACATCCTCTGCATGGCCTCTATAGACCACGCCTGCTGCGGTGTTGTCAAGCGTCCACTCACATCGACGGGAGCGGCAAAACGCGGACTTGACCGGCCGCAGGCCAGGTGGTACCGTGGACGCAAGTCGCCATGATCCGTTCACAAGACAATAAGGAGTGGCAAACGATGCAGCGCAAACTGACCCGCCGTACATTTCTCCGCAACGCCGCATGGGCCGGCTCGAGCCTGGTCATCCTGTCCAACAGCCGGCTGGTGCGAGGGACTTCCGCCAACAGCAAGCTCAACATCGCCGGCATCGGAATCGGCGGGCGCGGCGCCGCGGACATCGAGGGCGTCGCGAGTGAGAACCTCGTGGCCCTGTGCGACGTCGACGAGGCCCATGCCGCCAGGACCTTCGAGCAGCATCCCGGCGCCAAGCGGTACAAAGACTTCCGCAAGATGCTCGACGAGATGCACAAACAGATCGACGCGGTGGTGATCGGCACGCCGGACCACACACATGCCCCGGCCGGCGTAATGGCCATGAAACTCGGCAAGCACTGCTACTGCGAGAAGCCGCTGACCCACAGCGTTTATGAAGCCCGGATGATGGCGAACATCGCCCGCGAGAACCACCTCGTCACGCAGATGGGCACGCAGATTCACGCGGAGAATAATTACCGCCGTGTCGTCGAGCTGGTGCAGAGCAATGTCATCGGCCCCGTGCGTGAGGTTCACGTCTGGCTGGGCGCTAACTTCGATGGTCCGCCCAAGCCCACCGACGTGAGCCAGCCCGATGCGCCGACCGAACACCGCGACGTCCCGAAAACGCTCGACTGGGACCTCTGGCTCGGACCGGCCGCGTACAGGTTCTACAGCCCGGCCTACGCGCCGTTCCAGTGGAGGTACTGGTGGAATTTCGCCAACGGGCAGTTGGGCGACTTCTTCTGCCACTACTGCGATCTGGCTTTCTGGGCGCTGAAGCTGCGGCACCCGACGACCGTCGAGGCCGAAGGGCCCGTCCATCCTGAGAGCGCCGCCAAATGGACCATCGCGCGGCAGGAATATCCCGCTCGGGGCGACCTGCCGCCCGTGACGCTGACGTGGTACAACGGCAGCGGCTATCCCGCACTCGTGAAGGAGAGAAACGTGCCGCAATGGTCCAGTGGCGTGCTGTTTATCGGCTCCAAGGGCATGCTGCTGGCCGACTACGGCAAGCACCAACTGCTGCCCGAGGCCCAGTTCGCTGGTTTCGTGCCGCCCGAGCCGTTCATTCCGAACTCCATCGGCCACCATCGCGAGTGGATCGAGGCCTGCAAGACGGGTGGGCCGACCACATGCAATTTCGATTACTCCGGCGCGCTGACCGAGGCGGCGCTGCTGTGCAACGTGGCGCTGCGCACCGGCCGCAAGCTTTCGTGGGACGCGGGGAACCTCAAGGCCGTCGGCTGCCCGGAAGCCGATGCGTATATCCGGCGTCCCTACCGACCGGGATGGACGCTCTGAGCAGTGGCCCTGCCAGGAGAAGGACGACATGGACGAAAGAACAGGGACTCGAACCGATCGCGTACGTGCCGGCGCATCACTCGGATGGACGCTGGTCGCTCTGGCGATCCTGGCGTCAGGCTGGATCGGCGAGGCTCGCGCCGCCGCGCCGATTGCCCTGCACCCGGAGAACCCCCACTACTTTCTCTGGCGGGACAAGCCTGCCATCCTGATCACGTCGGGCGAGCACTACGGCGCGGTCCTGAACCGCGCGTTCGATTATGTCAAGTATCTCGACACGCTCCAGGCCAACGGATTCAACCTGACGCGCACGTTCAGCGGCGCGTACTGTGAGCCGCCGGGAGCATTCCACATCGAGAAGAACACGCTCGCTCCAGCCAAAGGAGACCTGCTCTGTCCCTGGGCGCGCAGCGACGTCGGAGGCTATGCCAACGGGGGCAACAAGTTCGACCTGACCAAGTGGGATCCAAAGTATTTCCAGCGTCTGACCGACTTCGTCGCCCAAGCGGGTCGGCGCGGCATCGTGGTGGAGCTGGTCCTGTTCTGCCCGTTCTATGAAGACAGCATGTGGGACCTGAGCCCGATGAACGCCCGCAACAACATCAACGACGTGGGAACCATGGAGCGAACGGCGGTCTACACGCTCGACCATCCCACGCTGCTGGCGATCCAGGAGGCGATGGTCCGCAAGATCGCCGAGACGCTGCGGGATTTCGACAACGTCTACTATGAGATCTGCAACGAGCCGTACTTCGGCGGCGTGACCCTGGACTGGCAGCACCATATCGCCGAGGCCATCGCCCGCGCCGAGGCGGGGTTCGAGAACAAGCATCTGATCGCCCAGAACATCGCCAACAAGACGCAGGTCGTCGAGAACCCAAGCGCTCACGTCTCGATCTTCAACTTCCACTATGCCAAACCCCCAATTGCGGTGGCGCAGAATTACCACTGGGACCGCGTCATCGGCGACGACGAAACCGGATTTGCGGGAGATGACCGGGTCAAGCCGTACCGACTCGAAGGATGGGATTTCATCATCGCCGGCGGCGCCGTCTACAGCAACCTAGACTACTCCTTTGCGGTCGGGCACGAAGACGGCTCGGCGAAGATCAACGCGCCCGGAGGAGGCGGTCCCGAGCTTTGGAGACAGTTGGGCATCCTCCGCGACTTCATCAATGGCTTTGATTTCATCAGGATGCGTCCGAACGACTCGGTCCTGACGTCGGACCTGCCCGAGGGAACAACGGCCCGGGCGCTGGTGGAGCCCGGCCAGGCCTACGCGATCTACGTCAATGGCAACAACCTGACCCGGCTGATGGTGGACCTGCCGAGCGGGTCCTACAAGGCCGAATGGATCGACACCAGGACCGGCCAAATCGCGGACAGCCAGTCATTCACGCACGACAGTGGCCTGCACGCACTGGAGGCGCCGCCCTACACAGACGACATCGCCTTACGAATCGTCAGCGCTCAGAGGCAGCGACAGGGACTGCTGTTCGAGAGCGACTTCGAAACCGAAGACCTCAAGGGCTGGAAGACATCGGGCAACGCGCCGCGCGTGGCCCGCGACCTGTCCAGGGCGGGCAGGCAGGCCATGAAGACGCTGCTGGACCGCGAGAAGGACGAAGTCTCCTATCGCACCGAAGTCAGCGGTCCCGGGACAGAGGTTGGCAAAGAGTACTGGTACGGCTTCAGCATCTTCCTGCCGGAAGACTACCGGCCCGACCGAATCTGGGAGATCGTAGCGCAGTGGCACGGCGTGCCGGACTTCGACATTGGCGAAGACTGGCGGAATCCCGTGATGGCGCTGTCGACTACCGACGGCCGCTGGAGCTGGGTCAGCCGGTGGGACGCCAAGCGCAACTCGTTCGAAAGCGGAACGAGGCAGTACGGCGGAACGCGCAACTACGACCTCGGCCCTTACCGAAGAGGCGTCTGGACCGACTGGGTCGTCCACGTGAAGTGGTCGTATGGTCCGGATGGATTCTTGCAGGTCTGGAAGGACGGCGACAAGGTGATCGACCAGGATGGCCCCAACGCGTTCAACGACGCGCACGGTCCCTACTTCAAGATGGGCCTGTACAAAGGTTGGCGCGACTCAGACCCGCCCAGTGACGCCGTCAACAGACGCATGCTCTACCACGACGAATTCCGCATGGGGGGATCGGAGGCCGGCTACGAGGACGTCGCCCCCGGCCCATAGGAACTCCTGGAAACTGCCCGACTCTTGAGTCTGCATGATGGCGGAAAGACGCACAGTGGTCGTCGCCCTCAGCGGGGGCGTAGACAGTTCCGTCGCCGCCGCTACTTCTTCACCGAATACGCGGAAGCCCACACACCCAATCCGTACGCGATGGGCAATCGCCTTGTCAGATTCGGCAGACTTTGGGGCTTCGCCCGGGAGGCGGGCGCCGAGTTCCTCGCCACCGGTCATTACGCCGGAGTGCTCCAGCGCAACGGGCTGACGGCTGAACCTCGAACACCAGACCATTTGTCCGGCATAGACGATCGGAGCTTGCCGCCGAACCCAAGATGAGGTATAATCGAAAACCATAATGGTGCAGACGAGTGATGACATTCTGAGTTTGCTCGTGGAAAAGGGTGCACAGGTGGCCAAGGAGGCACAGCGAGCCGTCATTCTCCAGCCGGGAGCTTTGGGCGATTGCATTCTCACGTTGCCCCTGGCCAAGCTCATGAAAGAGGCGCTGGGCCTCGGCGGCGTCGATATCGTTGGACATAGTGAGTACATCGGCATTCTCCCCGGACGCAGTTGCGTCAGCAGCATTCGGTCGATCGATTCGACCGACCTGCACCGGCTGTTCGTCGAGCCGGCCAAGTTCGATCTGGCCGACCGCGATCCGCTCATCGACACATTCGCCGACTACGCCTGGATCGTCACGTTTCTGGGCGAGCCGGACGGAGACTTTGAACAGAACCTGATCTTCACCGCCAATTGCAGCCACAGCGCCGAGATCATCACTCTGTCGCTCAGACCGCCGCAGGAGAGCACGCAGCACATAGCAGAGTATTACGTTCAGCAGTTTGCCCTCCAGAGCGGCCTGGCCGCTGACCGGCTCCGCCTCGCCTCCGACCAGATCCTCATCGAGGTGACCGACGGCGACCGCGAAAGAGGACTGGAGCTTCTCGAGCAGGCGGGCATCGACGTATCCAAGAGACTGGTGGTGATCCAGCCCGGCAGCGGCGGACGGCACAAGTGCTGGCACCTGGAGAATTTCCTGAGCGTTGCCCGGAGCCTGCGCGACAGAGGGATTGAGGTTCTGTTTCTGCTGGGACCGGCCGAGGTGGAACGCTTCGAGAGCATGGACAAGGCGCGTCTGTACGTGACCGCCAAGTGTATGGCCCATCTGCCCCTCAGTCAGGTCGTCGATCTGCTGTCCTGTGCCGACGTGGTGATCGGCAACGACAGCGGCGTGACCCACCTGGCGGCGGGCATGGGGTTGCGCACGTTCGCCCTGTTCGGTCCGACCGATCCGGCCCTGTACAAGCCGATCGGGCCGGCCCTGACCGTCCTCCAGGACACGCAGGACCGATTCGCGACACAGCCCTGCCCCGACCTCCAGCAGGCGATCGTCGAAGGCATCGCCCCGCACGCCGCCTCCTGAAGCCGGACCCTTTCATCTCGCTGTGGGGTTGACCCATTCCGACCGTCGGATAGAATCCCTTTCTTGGCCATCACGGCGTTTGCAGCTTGACGTAGCGTTAGGGGAGTCGTTTGGGAAGAGCATGGCCGTTTCCATCACAGAACCCGATGTCGTTGGCCTGATCGCAGGCGGAGGGCGCTTGCCTTTCATGGTGGCCTGCGGCGCGAAGAAAGCGGGCCGGCGTGTGGTCTGCGTGGGCCTGGCGGGCTACGTCGACACGGCGCTGGCGAAAGAGGTTGACGCGTTCTACGAGGTCGCGGTGGCGCGCCCCGGGAGCTGGATTCGCCGGCTTCGCCGACACGGCGTGACGGACACGATCATGGTCGGCACCGTCACGAAGTCGCACCTGTTCACGCCTCGACGGATTCTGCGATACATTCCCGACTGGCGGGCGTTCCGCATCTACTACTGGCGGCTTCGTGGGCGGACCAAACAGACCGATGTGTTTCTGACCGCCCTGGCCGACGAACTGGCCACCGGCGGCATTCGCCTGGAGAACTCCACAATGTACTGCGAGCAACACCTGGCCGATTCCGGCGTCATGACAAAACACCAGCCCTCCGCACAAGTGCACGGCGACATCGAGTTCGGCTGGCCTCTGGCCAGGCAGCTCGGCCAGATGGACATCGGCCAGGCCATCGCGGTCCGCGAGCGCGAGGTGATCGCCGTCGAAGCCATCGAGGGAACCGCCGAGATGATCAAGCGGGCCGGCCAGTTCTGCAAGGCCGGCGGATGGACCCTCATCAAGACCGCCAAGCCCGGGCAGGACCCGCGCTTCGACGTCCCCTGCGTCGGGCCTGACACAATCCGGGATCTGGCCGCCAATGGAGCCAAGTGCCTGGCGATCGAAGCGGGCCGGACGATCGTCATCGACAAGCCGCAAACCATCGCCCTGGCCGACCAGCTTGGCATCTGCATCGTCGGTCGCTGATCGCGGCAAACCTTCAGCTATTCTACCCGCATTCTTTGCAGTTCCATCGTCGCCCTGGAGTCGCCTGTCTGCTGCGATTTTCGCAAGGTCTCGATAGCCAGCTCGGTCCGGCCCAGCCTCTGGTAGGCGATCCCCAGGAACAGATACGCCGAGCCGAGGTCGCCGCACCCGAGATCGATGGCCCGATTGAGCAGCGTCACGGCCCGTTCGGTGTCGCCGCTCTGAAGCTGCACCGCGCCGAGCCAGAGGGCAGCGTGCGAGTGGCTCGGGTAGAGCCGCAGAACGCTCTCATAGTCCGCAATGGCCTCTGTCCAGTTGCCCGCCTCCCGATGCGTATCGGCCCTCTCGGACAAGGCCCGAACGTTCCGCCTGTCAGCCTCGATGACGGCGGTGAAGTCCTCGATGGCGCCGGCTGGGTTTCCCATCTTACGCCTGGCGATACCCCGATTGATGAGGTAGTCGGGCTTGGGCTTCAATTGGATCGCGCCGTCAAAATCCCGCAGCGCCGCCTGCCAGTCGCCGAGGTAGGCGTGGCAACCGGCGCGGTTGTTCAGGGCCAGATCCGAATTGGGATTGAGCCGCAGTGCGGCGTCGAGGTCCGCGATGGCCTCCGCATGACGGCCGGCCTCCGCGCGCGCCAGCCCGCGGTTCAGATAGGCGACCCAAAGGTCCGTCCGTCTGCTGAGGACGTCGTTCCACAACGTCAGGCTGTCCTTCCACACTTCGATCCGCTCAAACGTCGCGTGCCCTAAGAGACCCGCAACAACCGCCAGAGAAACCAGCGTCATGGTCTTCCAGGCGCGGCCGCGTGAGGCGATCCGCACGATCAGGGTTCCGACAAGGAAGAACAGCCCGATACACGGGACATAGGCGTAGCGGTCGCAAACCATCAGCTCGCTGATCGGCACAACCTGGATTACCAGCACGAGCGAAGCAACCATGAACAGCGCCGCGAAGGCCAGGAGCCGACGGCCCCTGCCGCTGAACCAGATGCCGACCGCCAGAGCCGCCAAAATAAGAGGCGCCAAGTAGAACAGGATCGGCAGCCATCCTCCCGGCTTGCTCGGGAACGGATAGAACACCGACAGGTTCGCCGGCCAGAGCAGCTTGCCCACGTACCACAGACACGAATAAGACACGATGCAGACCCGCTCCAGCAGCGAATACCGCAGCGCGAAATCCTGAAGGTGGCTGGCGCCGCCTCGGGCGTACACAGCGATCACGCCGAACACGATCGACAGCAGGACAAAGGGCACCTTTTCGAGCAGGACTCGACGCGCTGGCCGCCTCCCCAGATACAGATCGATCACGACCAGCACCAACGGGAGCGTCGCGGCACTGGACTTGGCCAGCAGGGCCAGCAGAAACAGCCCCCACACCACCGCCAGACGCCACAACCGGCCGGATTTCGTATACGTCAGGTAGACGATCAGGGCCCCCAGGTAGAACAACGTCGAGAGCAGAATGCTCAGCGACGAGACCCACGCCACAACCTCGACCTGGAGTGGATGAATCGCAAACAGCGCCGCCACGATCAACGCGATAGCTGTCCGCTGCGACAGCGACCGGACCAGAACATACACCAGCAAAATGTTCGCCAGATGCAGCAGGACATTCACCGTGTGGTAGACCCTGGGGTCCAGTTCGAAGAAGCGGTACTGCACCGCGAAGACCAGCGATGTGAGGGGCTGATACAGAGAAACCGTGAAGCTGGAGAAGATGTTCCTGAGCCCCTCGGGCGACAAATCGCGGATCACCGGGTTGGCGACGACCTGGCGATCGTCGTCCCAATTGGTGAACCCGTTGTCCAAGGCCGGCAGATACAGCAACGCCGTGGCGATCAGCACAATCCCAACGCCCCCCCATCGGCGTAAGCGCTCCGACTTCACCGGTCTGTTGTGTTTCGACATGCCTCTGCCCTGGTTCATGGCGCGTTCGTGTGCCTCATAACGGTTCCATGTCGGGGCTTACTCTACCAAGGCATCGCGATCTCGACAATTCTTCATCTTGCCGATGCGCTTCGCACAGGTATAATCCGATGTGACTTTGTGCATCGGGACGGGAAGTCTACATCAAAGGGACAGGTAGACCGAATAGGAGAGAGCGATGTGTGCGGGTCTGAAGCATTCGATTGCCTGTGGTGTCCTGGCGCTTCTGGGGACAGCGACGTTCATAAGTTCGTCGACTCGGGCAGCCGTTGGCGGCGGTGCAAGTCCGACGGCTTCGGACGCATACGACGACCACCAGCACATGATGGACCAACTGGGCATCCGGGCCCTGCGTCCAGGCGAGAGCGGCCAGAACCAGGAGCGGTTCACCGAGGAGAAGGCCAATCCCTACCATCACACGATGCCCGATGTGCTGGCGATGAAGGACGGAACCAGGGTGACCCGGCCGGAGCAATGGGCCGCCAGGCGGGCCGAGATCGTCGAGGACTTCGAACGGGAGGTCTACGGCCGGATTCCGCCGAACGTGCCCAAGGTGACCTGGGAGGTGACGGCAACGACCGAAGGCGACAGCGCGGGCGTCCCGATCGTCACCAGGACGCTGGTCGGCCATGTAGACAATTCGGCCTGTCCGGAGATCACGGTGAACATCGCGGCCAGCTTCACCGTCCCGACCGGTGCGAAAGAGCCGGTGCCCATGATGCTCGAGTTTGGATTCGGCGGCTTCGGCGGCCGGCGAGGCGGCCGGGGCGGGCCATCCTGGATGCAGCAGGCCATCGCCCACGGGTGGGGCTATGGCTTCATCAATCCCGGCAGCATTCAGGCCGACCGGGGCGGCATGAGCCTGCGCCAGGGCATCATCGGCCTGGCCAACAAGGGCGAGCCTCGCCAACCGGATCAATGGGGCGCCCTGCGGGCCTGGGGCTGGGGCGTCAGCCGGCTGATCGACTTCTTCGAGGCCAATCCCGACGTCAAGGTTGACCCCAGGAAGGTAGGCATCGAAGGCGTCTCTCGCTTTGGGAAGGCCGCACTGGTCGCGGCGGCCTTCGACGAACGCATCGCGGTCGCCTTTGTCGCCTCTTCCGGCGAAGGCGGCGCGAAGCTGCATCGCCACATATTCGGCGAGGCGCTCGAAAACCTCACCGGCAAGGGCGAATATCACTGGATGGCCGGCAATTTCCTCAAGTACGGAGCCTCCGATCCCTGCATGACAGCCGCCGACCTGCCGGTGGACTCGCACGAGCTGATCGCCTTGTGTGCCCCGCGTCCATGCTTCATCAGCTATGGAGTTCCGCCGGGCGATCCGCCGTGGGTGGACGCCCGCGGCAGCTTCATGGCCGGCGTGCTGGCCGGCCCGGTATACGAGCTCCTGGGCAGGAAGGGTTTCGGCACGTCGGGCAATTATCTGACCGACCCGATGCCCCCGGTTGGAACGCTTATCGGAGGCGAGTTGGCCTGGCGCCAGCACGACGGCGGACACACGTCAGGACCCAACTGGCCGGCCTTCTTCGAATGGATAGGCCGGTACATCAAAGCCCCGCCCATGCCGCCGGCGAGGTCTGCCGCGCCCGCTGCCGTTCAGTCCGTCGAACGCACGGACCAGAACTCCCGGACCGCCCACGCCCAACTGCTTGAAAAGGCCCGCAAAGGCCGCATCGACATCTACTTCGAAGGCGATTCGATCACCCGCCGCTGGGGAGCGCTGGACTACCCCGAGCTACTGGCCAACTGGCGAGAGAACTTCTTCGGTTGGAACGCCGCGAATTTCGCCTGGGGCGGCGATGGCACTCGGAACATCCTCTGGCGACTGGAGAACGGAGAACTGGACAACGTCCATCCCAAGGTCATCGTGCTCATGGCCGGCACGAACGACGTCGGCGGTTCTCCAGCACGTGGGGATGATGATCCGAGAATTGTGGAGGTGACCGCAGGCATCGAGGCCATTTTGAACATCTGCCGCAGGAAGGCGCCCGAGGCCACGATCATCCTGATGGGGATCACCCCGCGCAACGACCGCTCCGCCAATCCCACGGCGGTCATGCCCGTGATCGCCAGGATCAACGAGAACATCGCCCGATTCGCTGACGGCAGGATGATCCGGTATCTCAACATCAACGACCGGCTCGCCGACCAGGACTGCAAGCTGTACGACGGAATGACCGTCGATGGGCTGCACCTGTCGCTCAAAGGCTACCAGGTCTGGGCGGACACCCTGAGACCGGTCCTGACGGAACTGCTCGGCCCGCCCGCCGACGAGGACCACGCCCCGCCCCCCACCGGCGATCCCAGCGCCGCGCCCAAGCGGCCATAGGGACGGTCTTGAACAACCCCTGCGACCAGCCCCATCGCCGTCAAGTGCGCATGACAAGGACCTGTGTCGTTGTCCTTTGTCACTTGGCGGTCTGGATTATTTGCTCAAAAATCCACATTGCCAAGTGCCAAGCGACAGACACACAGGCACGTTGTCACGCGCGCCTGGAGTGATGCGGTCAGGCGTGATCTTGCCTGTGCGCCGGATGCCCGGCGGGGGTAAACAGTCATCTGCTCCTGCTACGGACAGATCAAGGCATCAATCGGCGAACAGCGCGGCCAAGGTGTTGATCAGATTCTGGCGCATCCGGCCGGAGATGGTCCCGACCTTCTTGACAAGACGTTGCTTGTCCACGGTTCGGATCTGGTCGACGGCGGCCACGCCGGACTCGCCGGCGACCTTCGTGGCGACTCGAAACGGGTACGTCTTGCCCGTCGTCAATGGGATCACGATCACGGTGCCCAGGTGCTTGTTCAACTCATCCGGACTGACAATGACCGCCGGTCGGGTTTTCTGGATCTCACTGCCGATGGTGGGATCAAGGTTGACCAGCCAGACTTCGAATCGGTTCATTGCCACGATCCTTCGAAGTCGTTCAAGGCGCCGTCCCAGTCGGCCAAGTCATCTTGACCGGCGTCATGGCATGCCTGCGCGGCCGCCTCCCATCCGGCCCGCCCCGGGCGAGCGGAGGAGAGAATCACTTTGCCGTCTCTGACCTCCAGATCGATCTGGTCTTCCAGACCCGCCTGCTCGATCACCGCCTTCGGCAGGCGAACGCCCTTGGAGTTCCCGATTCGTATCAGTGGTATCAGCATATCCGGACCTTTCCCCTTCAAGACGCCGGCAACGGGTCGTAATTACAATATACCCACCGACAGCGTCGCCTGCAAGGGAAAAACAGAAGATCAATAGCGTCGGATGTGACCAGATTCTCTGGCAGTGGCCGTTGACTTGTCATGCTGAGGCGAAGCCGAAGCACCTGGGCACAGACCAGGAGGTCTCTCCCGTTCGTGGACCAGATCCTTCGCTGCGCTCACGATGACAAAGTCGGTCCAATGTTGTGCGGCAAATGGAGTTACGCCGTACCAGAAACATCAGTCACGCCCACAGCGTCCCAGGGTCGAAGGATACCGCCCCCCCAACCCAGTCGGCCCAGCGCCGGTCAGCGGTTGGCGTACATGGTGCGGTAGTAGCTCTGGTAGTCGCCGGAGACGACGTGGGCCAGCCACTGGTCGTTGGCCAGGTACCAGTCGATGGTCTTGGCGATGCCTTCCTCGAATGTCACCGACGGCTTCCAGCCCAGGTCGCGCATGATCTTGCCGGCGTCGATGGCGTAGCGGCGGTCGTGGCCGGGCCGGTCCTTGACGTGCCGGATCAGCGTCTCGGGCTTGCCCACGTGCTTGAGGATCAGCCGGATCACTTCGAGATTGGGCTTCTCGTTGCAGCCCCCGACGTTGTAGATCTCCCCCGGCGGCGCGTTCTGAAGCACGGCCCAGATCGCGGTGCAGTGGTCGTAGACGTAGAGCCAGTCGCGAACGTACAGGCCGTCGCCGTAGACGGGAAGCTCCTTGTCGTGAATCGCGTTGTGGATCATCAGCGGGATCAGCTTCTCGGGAAACTGATAGGGCCCGTAGTTGTTCGAGCAGCGCGTGATGTTGTACGGCAGACCCCAGGTGTGTCCGAACGCCTGGACGAAATGGTCGGCCGAGGCCTTGCTGGCCGAATAGGGCGAGTTCGGGCTTAGCGGCGTGCGCTCGGTGAACATCCCTTGCGACCCGAGCGAGCCATAGACCTCGTCGGTGGAGACCTGGAGGAAGCGAGAGATCTTCTTGTCGCGGGCGGCCTCCAGCAGCGTCAGCGTGCCGCCGACGTTGGTGTCGATGAAGATCTTGGGCCCGGTGATCGAGCGGTCGACGTGGCTCTCGGCTGCGAAGTTGACGACGGCGTCGATTCGGTATTCGTCGAGCAGCCGCGTGACGAGGGGACCGTCACAGATGTCTCCGTGGACGAACCGGTGATTCTCGTGCGACATGAATTCCGTGAGGTTCTCGAGATTGCCGGCGTACGTCAGCTTGTCGAGATTGACGACCAGGCAGTCAGGGTGCTCCGACAGGACCATGCGAACGAAGTTGCTGCCGATGAACCCGGCTCCGCCGGTGACCAGGAGTCTTCTCATAGCTGCCTCAGGAAACGCTCGAGCCCCTGCTGCCACGGCTCGAGGGGAGCCTTCAACAGAGTCTGGATCCTACTGCAATCGAAGCGGCTGTTCAAGGGCCGGTCGGCGGGCGCCGGGTACTCGCGGCTGCAACACGGACGCAGGTCCACGTCCAGGCCGAGCCGCTCGAAGACGAACTGAGTCATCCCGAACCGGCTGACATAGCCGGCGCTGGCGAGGTGGAAGGTCCCCTGGGCCCTTTGTCCCAGCAGTTCGCAAACCGCCTGCGCCACCAGCGTCGTTGGCGTGGGCGATCCGATCTGGTCTTCGACCACGACGAGTGGCAGGCCCATCCTGGCGCGCTCGATCGTCTTGGTCACGAAGTTGCTGCCGTACGCGCCATAGGTCCACTCCAGCCGGACCAGGCAATGGGAGCAGCCGCTGCGGGCAAGCAATTCTTCTCCCGCCAGCTTGCTCCGGCCGTACTCGTTGATCGGGTTGGGACTGTCCGCTTCCTGGTAGGGACGCTCCAGCGTCCCGTCGAAAACGAAGTCCGTGCTGAAATGAAGGACCCACTTGCCCTGCCGCGCCGCCAGCTCGCCCAGGCAGCCGACGGCATGGGCGTTCACGCGGTGCGCCAGCTCCACGTGGGTCTCGGCGCCGTCAACGTCCGTGTACGCAGCACAATTGATCACGGCGTCCGAAGCCTCGACCACGTTTCGCACGTGCTCCGTGTCGGTGATGTTGAATTCGGGCAGATCATAGCTGTGGACGTCGAACCCTCTGGCGGCACACGCGGCTACCAGATCGGTCCCGAGCATTCCCTTGCCTCCGAGAACCGCCACCACAGGCTTACGGACGTGCCCGACCTCACGTGTCACTTTGGCGGCTCCTTCTGCACCAGATCGTTGGCCCTGGCAAGCGACTCGAACGTACCGGCGTCGGTCCACCATCCCTCCAGAACGTCGTAGCCCAGTTGTCCGCTGCGCACATACGCGTTGTTGACGTCGGTGATCTCCAGCTCTCCGCGGGCCGACGGCTTCAGCGTTCGGATGATGTCGAAGACAGCCGAATCATAAAAATACACCCCGATGATCGCATGGTGGGACTTGGGGGCCTTGGGCTTCTCTTCGATCCCCACGACCCTGCCGTCGCGAATCTCGGCCACGCCGAACCGCTCGGGGTCAGGCACCTGTTTGAGCAGCAGGCGGGCGCCCCGGCCCTGCTCGACAAACCGTCCCGCGTACGCCGTCAGGTCTGCCTGGAAGACGTTGTCTCCAAGGATCACGGCCACCGAATCGCCGTTGGCGAAGTTCTCCGCCAGCCCCAGAGCCTGGGCAATCCCGCCGGCCTCATCCTGGACCTTGTACGTGAAGCGACAATGGAACTCCCGTCCCGAGCCCAGCAACCCGACGACGTCCCCCATGTGCTCGACACCGGTGACGATCAGGACTTCTTCGATTCCGATGCCGGTGAGCTTCTCGATGGGGTAGTAGATCATGGGCTTGTGCCCTATGGGCAGCAGGTGTTTGTTCGTCACCTTCGTCAAGGGTCGCAGGCGCGACCCTGTTCCTCCGGCAAGCACGACACCTCTCAGGCTCATGGCTGTGTCCTCAACAACATGACCGGGCTCCTGGCATGTTTGCGGCACGGTATCACCCGGCTGCCGCATCCCTTGTTATCGAAAGTGTTTGACAGTTCCTTCGAAAAGAGGCTATATTACCACGACTTAGACGAACATGGGAGTGTAGCTCAGTCGGCAGAGCAACGCACTTTTAATGCGTAGGTCCTGGGTTCGAGTCCCAGCACTCTCATTGGTCCGGTCTCGCCAACCACACTCATCTGTATCGTTTCGCCTTCACCTCCAATGCCCTGGTTTTCGACCTTGGCTGCGAGCGAGCTCCGAAATGCAGCGCCGATCGCTTTCATAGAACATCGGTTGGATCAACCCATAACTTGAGACTCGGCTAAATGTTTGCAAAAGCGATACTTACAGGATGCATGCGCTCGGCCGACTCTGTCGCGGCCGGCAGGCTCGACGCCGGGCGGTTGGGCAGTTTCCCGGGCGGCGATCGGCCGAAGGTGAGCGCATCGCGGCGCGCGTCGCACGTCCGAAAAAACACTTCCTCGGACGGAGAAATGGGGACTTTTCCATTGCTTTCCGGCCGACCGTCGGTATAGTCGATGCGGATTGATGGCTGTCTCAGGAGGAGGTCACAGCGCACGCCGCGTCACTCTTCTGCGCCGTGCGGCAAGCCTCTATGCATCACGATTCCAAAAGACAAAGTCCGGAAAAAGACTTGCCCGCGTCGGCGTCTCGTTCCGGGCGGCTCTTCGTACGAGTTTAGGTTTTGTCCAAGGCCACGGACAGGAGGGTATGACCATGAGAGGGTCGACAGAATCTCGTTCGTTCCGGGCGACTGTGCCCATCACCTTTATCGCAATCGTCGGACTGGCGTCGTCGGGCTTCGCACAGTCGATGGACTACTGCGGCTGGCAGGACGGTCCGTTCCACAAGATGCACTGGCCGCAACTGCCCAATCTGACGGCAACCGGCAGTGCCGTGAGCCTCTCGGGCGCGACTGTGGCCGACGATTTCCTGTGCACCGCCATCGGCCCGATCCGAGGCATTCATCTCTGGGCCTCGTTCCGCAGCGACGACCTGCCCAAGGAAGGGGCGGACAGCCTGACGATCAGACTGAACCTCTATGCGGGCGTTCCCGCCGAGGGCCCCAAGTGGGGCCAGCCGGGCGAACTGCTCTGGACCAGGACCTTCTCGCCGGGCCGGTACACTGTCCAGGCCGTTCACAACGGGTCGCAGGACTGGCACGACCCGGCCACACAAGCGTACATGGCCGCCGATCACAGGCAGACCTATCAATACGATTTCTCCGTGCAGGATGACCCGTTCATGCAGCAGGAGGGAAACACGTACTGGCTGGCCGTCGGCGTCGTCGAATCGGACGCCAACTGCGCCTTTGGATGGAAGACCACCTCGCGCCGATGGCAGTGGAACGACAGCGCCGTCTATCTGGCGCCGAGCCAGTGGAACTGGCTGCCTCTGGACTACCCGGACGGACACGAGGATGCCGGCGCTCCCGTGGGTCTGGCTTTCGTCATCACCAGCGGCGACGACACTACGCCCGAATATGATCTCGGCGACGCGCCGGACAGCACCGGCCACTTCCCGGCGGTGAAGGCGCCCGCATACCCATGCGGCGTCGCAGGCAGTTTCCCGTCGGTGTACCAGGCCGGCAGTCCGCCTTATGGTCCCTTGCACCGGCAGCCCCGCGACGCCTTCTATCTCGGCACCCGCGTCAGCCTCGAAAGCGAGGCCGACCTCGGCCCGGACGAGGACGGGGTCAACAATCTCGATCCATCGTCCGACGCATCCAATCGCGACGGGGGTGACGACGGCCTTGGCCTGCCGGTGGTGATGCCGCATCTTGGACAGACCGCGCTGACGTACACCCTGACGAGGACGAGCCATCTGGCCCGGGCAATCTACGTCAATGTCTGGTGCGACTGGAATCGCGACGGGGACTGGAACGATACGATTCTCGCGACGGACGGCACGTGGATCGCGGAGTGGGTGGTCCAGGACCACCAGCCGAACGTGCCCGGACTGGGGACCTTCACGTTTACGACACCGGCGTTTACTTGCTGGCATCCTCTTGCCGACAACGGAGATCCGATCTGGGTGCGCATTACCGTGTCCGAGCAGAGCTGGCAAGACACCATCGCCGCTCCGAGGGTGGGCGGCGCAGGTCCGGCCGGCGGCTACCAGTACGGCGAGACCGAAGACTACTACCTGCGGCCGCTCCATGAGCCGGTCGCGACACAGTACGATTGGGGTGACGCTCCAGCGGGGTATTCGACCCTCTCGGCCCACAACGGCGCTCGTCACATCGCCGCCGGGCCATGGCTGGGAGGCGAACAGGATGCGCCCGATGCGGAGAACGACGGACGTCCTGACACCGGCGCTCTTGGCGACGACAACACCGGCAGGAACGACGAGAACGGCGTGGCGATCCCTCCTCTGATGCAGGGACTGGACGCCTCGATCACCGTCCAGGTCAATGGGGGCGGCGGCATCGTTCAAGGCTGGATCGACTTCGATGCGGACGGGATCTGGCAGGCCGACGAGAAGGTCTGCGATGCGTTCCTGCCGGATGGTGTCCATGTCCTGTCTCTGAACGTCCCCGAGGATGCAACGGTCGGACAGACCTTTGCGAGATTCCGCATCAGCAGCTCCGGCGACCTTGGTCCTCAGGGCCTTGCAGCCACCGGAGAAGTCGAGGATCACGAAGTCTGGATCGAGGCGATGCCCTCCAACGTGAAGTGTTGTCAGCAACCCGATCTGACGCCCCGCGGCATCAGCCTTCGCATCGACGGGGACCAGGAATCGCCCCGTGCGCTGGCGGATGATTTCAAATGCACCAGCCGCGACCGGCTGACCCACATCCGCCTCTGGGGCTCCTGGAAGAACGATCAGAAGGGCCGGATCGATCTGGTTCGTCTGCGCATTCACGCCGACGATCCAGCCGGACCCGAGGGTGCCGACAGAACGAACGCGTTCAGCAAGCCTCGTCCGGAGATTCTGTGGGACAGGCAATTCGGCCCGGGTATCTACCAGGAGAGCCTCTATCACGTGACGACCCTCGGCAGCCAGTGGTGGTGGGACTCCGCCTCGGGCCAGGCGATCAGTGACGACCACACTCAGGTCTGGCAGCTTGACTTCGCGATCGATCCGGAGGAGGCCTTCCTCCAGGAAGGGTCCGAGCAGGCTCCCTGCATCTACTGGTTGTCGGTCGAGGTGGAGACGACAGGCGGGCAGTTCGGCTGGACGACGCGCCGCTGGCCCGACCACTTTATGGACGACGCCGTGTCGGACCTCGGCAGCAAGCTGCCCCGGCCCTGGCAGGAACTGCGCTATCCGAAGGGACATCCGTACTACGATTGCCGTCAGAACTCCATCGACATGGCCTTCTGTCTGACGTACTCGCCGCAGGGTTCCGGCGAGCCGGTCACTTCGCGTCCGGCGACCGTGACCTACTGTCCGGCCATCGAGACGATGTGTCCGGCAACGGAAACAAAGTGCCCCGCCACGGCGACCAGGTGCCCCACCGTGGCCACGCAGTGTCCGGCGACGGAGACGCAGTGCCCGCCGATGCCCACGCGATGTCCGGCGGTGGCGACCGAGTGTCCGGCGAACATCACGCAGTGCCCCACGATGGAGACGATGTGCCCCGCGACAGAGACGAAATGTCCGATCGCGATAACCCAGTGTCCGGCCAGCGCGACCCAGTGTCCCGCGACAGCTACGGGATGTCAGGTATTCCCGACAACGTGTCCGGCGGTGGAAACGCAATGCCCGGCGGCAGTAACGAGCTGTCCGGCATTGGTGACGCAGTGCCCGGCGACGGAGACTCGATGCCCCGCATCGGCGACCACCTGCCCGGCGATCAGCACATCGTGTCCGGCGTCCGAGACGATGTGCCCCGCGACCCTGACCCATTGCCCGCCTACAAACACGTCGTGTTCGGCCATTAAGGTCGCGGCGGAGGATGGCGCTGTGCGGAGTCCAATGACGCAGACCTGCCCGGCCGTCGAGGCGGAGTGTCTCAGCGTTGCCGACTACATGGTGTTGCCGTAGCAGGTCGCGTCGACAACCTCGCTGTAGCGGATAGGCAACGTCAATAAGTTTGACGACGACAGGACCATCAGACCGTTTCGGCGGCACCTCTGGCAAAGGCCGCCGCACGGACGGGGCTTTTCGTGTTGCCCGACACAGAGAACTCAAGGATAGTCCACGCGTGTACCCGGTTGAACATGAACAAGACGAACGACGGGTCGTGGATCCTCCGGCAAGCGTTCCGACCGCTCTGGGCCCGCTGCTGGCTGTGTTGTCGGCGATAAGCGCGGCGTGGATCGCCGCCGGCTCGACGGGCCTTCTGGCTCATCCGCTCCGGCGCATTCTTGTCCTTGTCGCGCTGGGCATCGCGCTCTTGGTTCCCGGTGTTGGCACGCGGTGTCCGAAGCGGCGAGTGCTCCTGGCCCCATTTGTCGCTTGCGCGGCTATCGCCATGGTCTCTCTGACGTCTCCCACCGCAGGCGTCATGGGCGCCGCCGTCGTTCTCGCCTTTCTCGCATGGGTATCCACCAACCACAGCAGAGACGTTCTGCACGCCGGCGCTGCGGCAATCGCCTTGTTCGGCCTGTATGTCTTCGCCCGCACCGCCATCCCCTCAGTTTGGCAGCTCGCCGACTTCCTCGGTGGCGCTCTCGGCTCTCTGGGGGGTATCGTCGCGCGCCGGCCTCTGCACGTCAGCGCGACCTTCGCCGGCGTGGACTTCCTGATCGTGACACTCGCATTCTGCAGTCTGTACCTCGTCCATACAAGACCACCTCGGGCAGTGCGAGCGGTCTACGGTTTCCTGGCAATCCTCCTCGGCCACGCGATCTATCTCCTCGCACTGGCATACGTTCCTGACGCTCTGGCCGCCCTACCCGAACCGGCTGAACAGAATAGCGTCTCGCTCGCCGCTTTCCTGCACAAGGCCCTGCCCTGGAACGCGCCGCTGCTGGCGTGTGCCATTCATCTTCTCCTGGTCGGCACGATGCTCCGCTGGGCCCCGTGGGTCCCCCCTGCTATCGCGCCGCCGGCAGGCCGCCCCGCGCGTTTGGCCTGGACCCAACTGGCATTGGCCTCGGCGGCGTTGGCGCTGGCGATTCTCCTGCCGATCGCGACGACGCTGAACACGCGTCCTCTGAGCGCTGAGGGCAAGAAGATCGTGTTCTATGAGAAAGGCTTCGTGAACTGGCTCAAGCCGACCCACGGCTCGTATGGCAGGCTGTCCAGTGGAATGTACGGAATGCTGCCGGTCTTCGTCGAAAGCCTCGGCGCGCGAAGCGTCGTCTCGCCGGACCTTTCCGAAGCCGATCTGGCCAACGCCGATGTGCTGGTGCTCATCTTTCCCGATGAATCCTGGGCCGACGGCCAGTTGGATCGCATTCACGATTTCGTCCGTCGCGGCGGATCGCTCCTGGTGATGGGCGAACACACGACGGGCGGCGCCGACGGAGACAACCGGTTCAACGACGTGCTGGGGCCGACGTCGATGCGCGTCCGCTTCGACTGCGCCACCTTTGCCGTCGGCGGATGGCTCCACTCGTACGAAGCGCTTGCCCATCCGACCACCATGGGAATCGCCGATGACCGGAACGAGTTCGGCGTGGTCATCGGCGCCTCCATCGCGGCGCGGTGGCCCGCGCGGCCGCTGCTCGTCGGGCGATGGGGCTTCAGTGACATTGGAGACGAGGCCAGCGCCCAAGCCATGATGGGAAACAGCCGCTACGACTCCGGCGAGAAGCTCGGCGACGTCGTGCTGGCTGCCGAGCAGCCAATCGGCAAAGGTCGCGTCATCGCCTTCGGCGACACATCGAGCTTCTCCAACGCGATCAACGTCTCATCGCACGTTTTCACGTCGAGGCTTCTGGCGTATCTGGCCGGCGGCGCGGGCGCCCAACCGATGTGGCGGCAGTTTGCGGGCATACTGATCGCCTTGCTGCTGGTCGTCCTGCTCTGTTTGCAGCCGAACGTGTGGAGAACAGCGTTGGTAGCCGTCGGCTTGGCCGCATCTGCAACGATCTGCACCCAGACCAGCGCCGCAGCGCCCAAGCCACTGCCGGATGGACGCAGGACCACGCCCAACAATCTGGCCTACATCGACGCATCCCATCTGGAGGCCTTCAGCGGCGAATCCTGGCGGCCCGACGGCATCGGCGGCCTCGCGCTGACGCTCATGCGCAGTGGCTACCTGACGCTTTCGCTGCCCGAGCTGACGCCCGAACGCCTCCAACGAGCCGGATTGCTCATTTCGGTCGCGCCGACCCGCGCGTTCTCGCACGCTGAGATACACACGGTCACCGATTTCGTCCGCACCGGCGGCACATTCATCCTGACCGCCGGTCGGGACCGGGTTGAGCCCAGCCTGCCCCTGCTACGAGAACTCGGATTCGAGCCCGAGCAGGCCGAATCGCCGGAGCCGATACCGCTGGGGCATTTCAAGTCGCCCTATCTCGAATCGGCCGGTCGCCGGGTCTACGTGCGTTTCCACGCCGCCTGGTCCGTGCGGTGCGCCGACCCGAACGCGCGCGTGATCGCCTACGGACGAGACAATCAGCCTGTCATCATCCTTCGCAGGATCGGGGCCGGCAAGGCGGTTCTCATCGGCGACACCTGCTTTGCGATGAACAAGAACATCGAGTGGGAAAGCGGTGAGCCGTTCGAGGGACTCCGCGAGAACGCCGACTTCTGGAGGTGGTTCGTCACGGTGCTGCGCGATGAGCCCATGTGGCTGCCCGAAGCGGTTCGCGAACAGCCCGCCGCCGGCGCGCCCCGCGAGGAGGTGACGCCATGAGACGGGCCTGGATCGGTCTGGCTCTGTTGAGCGCATCCTGGCTGTTCGCGCTGGGCTACTATCACGATCCCAACGGGGCGATCTGGGCGCTGCTCGTGTCAGCAGGCGTCGGGCTCTTCGTTGGCATCGATCTTCACATACCTGCGCGCATCGAATCCGTCGTCGCGGCGGCGCTATTGGCGCCGGTGGTGCTCCTGGCTCCCTGGCCCTGGCGAGCCCCGGTGCTCCTTCTCGTCGGCGGCCTGTTGCTCTGTGTCGCGCCGATTCCGAGGCGCTGGCCGCGTCGGCTGGGCCTGGCCGCACTGACCGCCGGAATGATCCTCACCTTCCAGGCTGCCGGAATGCTCGCCTACGAGAGCTTCACCGCGCGGTCGCACGAGCTTCCGTGGCATCTGGCCAGAATGCTCCATGTCGCCGCACAGACCCTTGGGATTCCCGCCGCCCTCGATGGTACGACGCTGGCGCTCTACTCTATTCGACATACCCATCGCCTCGGCACGACGTGGGGCCTGCTGCTGGACCCGGTGACATTCAGCTTTCTCGTTGGAGGCGTGGCGTTGCTCTGCCTGCGAACGCCGGCAACATCGTTCGCCGGGATTCTCAGGCACACGATACCGCAGTTGCTCGCTCTGATCCTGTGCATCGCTCTCTGGCTGCCCGTCCGGGCGGCGTTTTTGGTCGCGGTCCACATGCACCGCGCTCTGCGAACGCCGTACGAGGCGCCGCTGGCCTTGATGGGTCCCTTCTGGAATCCCTGGGTGTTGCTCCTGCTTCTGGCAGGCCCTATCCTTCTGGCCTGGCGATTCGTTTGCATGCCCATAGCCACGACGACTCGGCCGATTGCCGCGCCGAAGCGATCGAGGCGCATCGTCTGTGTGGTCATGGCGTTTGCGGCTGCACTGCTTGTAACAATCGGACTTCTGTGGGCTCCTTCCGGCTCGCGCAAGCAGGGACGCATCTGGGTGGATGAGCACCGTTCGACGTGGGAGCGCACCGACCGGCCCTACGATCCCAACTGGTACGGCCAGGATTCCGGATACAATTACGCGTGTATCTACGACTACGGCTCCCGTTACTATGACATGGGCCGGCTGAACGCGCCCATCGACGCGAACACCCTCGACGGATGCGACGTCCTGACAGTGAAGGTGCCGACGGCGCGCTACACGCCGGAAGAGATCGCGCACATCGAGCGGTTCGTCGAAGCCGGCGGCGGCCTCCTGCTGGTCGGCGAGCACACCAACGTCTTCAACTCAGGGACCTGTCTCAACGACATCGCCATGCGGCTCGGCTGCCGCTTCCGATATGACTGCCTGTTCGACATCGACACACCCTTCGAGCAGCTCTACCGCCCGCCGCTGGTGCCGCACCCGATTGTCCAGCATATGCCGCCGATGGATTTTGCCGTCTCGTGCTCCATCGAGCCGCAGTCGAGCGCCGGCCGGGCCGTCATCCAGGCAACCGGGCTGCGGAGTCTGCCGGCCGACTATCACGCGAGCAATTACTATCCCCAGGTCGAGGACCGGGCCGATGCACGATACGGCGCCTTCGTCCAGTTGTGGACGGCCGATCACGGCTCCGGCCGCGTTGCCGCGTTTGGCGATTCTACGATTTTCTCGAACTTCTCGACCTTCGAGCCGGGCAAGGCCGAGCTCATGCTGGGCATGCTCGAATGGCTCAATCACAAGGCCCCATCGCGGAACCCGCGATCCGTCCTGATCGTGCTTGGGGCGGTGCTCGGCGCCGGCGCGGTGATCGTCGGCCGGACCTGGCCCGGCGCCGCATTCGTTCTGGTCAGCGGCGTCCTGCTGGGCGTCACCACCGCCGGCCTGGCCGTGCGAGCGATGCACCAAGCAGCCATGCCGGCGCCCAAGGCAAGTCGGCCCTTCACGCACGTCGTCATCGACCGCACCGTCTGCGATACGCCCTTGTCGAGAAGCGGCTTCATCGCCGGTCAGGCCGATGGGTTCGGCATCTTCGAACGGTGGATCCTGCGGCTGGGCTATTTCACCTCTCGCCGCAGCGGTCGCGATGCACTCTCGGGCGATCTGCTGGTCTTCTTGTACCCCCGGAAAGAGGTCGCCGCCGACTTCCGCAGCCAATTAGCCGACTATGTCAACGGAGGCGGCAGAGTCCTCGTGATCGATGCTCCGCCCAATGCGGGCTCGACGACCAACGCCCTGCTGCACTCGTTCGGCATGCGAATGGTTAACACCCCCCTGCTGGCCGGGCCGCTGGAGGCCCCGGCGGGCTGGCCTGCCAACGTGACGGTTCGAAACGCCGGCCGGATCGAGGGGGGCTCGCCTTTGATCCGGATCGCAGGCTACCCAGTGGCCGCGACCGCCGAATTCGGCAAAGGGACCGTCACCGCAATCACGTTCGGCGCCCAGTTTACCGACCTGAACATGGGCGTGACCGGGGATACGATTCCCGATGTCGCGATGCGGAATCTCTACGAACTCCAGTTCCAACTGCTCCGATCGATCGTCTCCGACGCCGGGCCGGTTGGAGCCGATCCGAACACAGCAGGCCGGTGAGGCAGTGTATCTGGGCCGGGCGGCCCCTCTCACGACGACCCGAAGACTCTCTACACACGTGCGAACGGAGGAATTTTGCCCGAATCCAGGGAAAAACTCCCAGAAATCGTCACATCGAGACGCCTCACCTGACTTTATTGTATAGCTGAGGATGTTCAACGAAACGGATAACGTCGAGCTGGTGCGGAAGGCGCAGCAAGGGGACCGTGCAAGTCTGGATCGCCTCGCGGAGACAGCAAGGGTCCGTCTGCACGAATACGTGTTCCGATTGACCCTCGACGAAGACCTGACGGGCGACATTGTGCAGGAGACGATACTGGAAATGCTCCGAATCTTCAAAACGCTCCAATACCGGGAGAAGTTCTGGGGGTGGCTCCACGGGATCGCGTTCAACAAGGTGCGGCGTCACTACGGCAAACAATGGCGGCAGCAGAGGCTCCGCCGCCGGAAGGCCGAGCGAGAATCCCCCATCCCCATCGCGAACGACGTGCTGACCGAAGTCGTCACCGACGAACTGAAACAGATCGTCCTTACGTCGGTTCAGCAGTTGGCCCCGCGACACCGGGCGGTGCTGACGTTGCGCTGCTACGACCATCTGTCCTACGCCGAGATCGCCAGGCTGATCGGCGGCACGGAGATCGGCGCCCGAGCCATCTTCTATCGCGCCAAGAGATGTCTGGCCGGCCTGCTGTCGGAACATGGCTTGGGCAGAGGGTCGCTGCTGCTGGCGCTGGTGGCATTCGGCAAGATAACAGCGGCCAGCAAGGCGAGCGCGGCCCAGGTGGCCATCACGGGCGCGACCTTGCAGGTAGGCCCGCTGGCGGCTCTGCTGGCGATGCTGACGGGCAAGACCGGACTGATCGCACTGGCGGCCGCCGGGACAGTCGCCGCCGCGTCGGTGGCCATCTCCCCGCAAACCCTGCGCGCCGTCCTGCCCGGCGACGCACGTCGGACGGACAGCCTGCCGGCCAGCCCCTGGCAAGCGGCCTCGACGCACCTCCAGGAGTGCTGGTACTACTTCCCCGAGGGAGGACAGACACCCGTGATGATCCGCCTGCTGGAGCCGGACGCCGGCAAGCCGGCGGCTACCTGCCGCATCCTCCAGAATCAGTACGCCAATTACCACTACAACGACGGCGACGAGACGATCCGCATCAAGAACTATCACGCCTGGAAGCCCGATCTGTCGGTGACAGGTCTGCCGACCGACGACCCGGCGCTGAGCCGGTTCCTCGCACAGGTCCAGGGGCACGCCGCCGACATGGAGCTGACCAGAAATCGCGCTGCCGGCCTGCTGGTCATCTGCCGCCATGAAAGCGAGCGGGCCGGGCAAATCTGGCGGATCGACCGCCATCTGAACGTTCTGGACGAGGAGTACTTCCATTTCAGTTGGCCCCAGACTACGCCAGTCATCGACGACCGCGACGCCATGCACCGCCGGGGCTGGACCTTCTTTCGGATCGACGGCAGCATCGGTGGCCGGGACGTGTCCGGGACGGGCCGCGTGCCCTTCGTCTATGCGTCGGCCCGCGAGCATTACGCCTGGCTGAGAATCGAGGTCGATGGTTGCCAGACCTGCGTCGACACGCCGCGAGGCGCCGCCCGCTACGACCGGACCGGCCGTGCCACAGAGCTTCTGCCGGGCGGCAGCTTCTTGCAGGGACTGCCAAGACCCTGGACGGGCCTGCACTGCGTCGACACGATCCGCCGGGATGCGGCCGAACAACGCTTGCGATTCGAGACCGACCGCCAGAATGATGGCTCTCACGTGAAGGTGACCGTACACGCGATGCCGGTCGGCCTGGTCTACACGGTTGACATGCAAATTGATATAGTTGAGACGATCGAGCTTTTCGAGGCGACGCCCGTCGAGTCGAATCGCATCGGTCGGCTGAGTTTCGCGTATCTCCAGGAGATCCCTGAGCCTGCGGACCGGTCGTTCGACGCTCCGCGCGAGCCACGATCGGCAGCGGCTGTGTCCGAGGGCCCCGGCCTGCTCTGGCTGACGCAACTGGCCGGCGGCCACTAGCCAAACGAGAAAGGAGTTGGGGTCATGCAAGGCAATCGCGGCTTCGCAGGAGGCACCAGGATCGCTCTGATACTGGGACTTTGTATGAGCCCGTGCGTCCTGACCGCGAAGATCATCTACGTCGACGCAAGAGCACCCGGCATGGGCGACGACGCCGGGGCCACATGGGAAGATGCATATCTCTGCCTCCAGAACGCACTGGAAGCCGCCCAGGCGGGAGATGAGATCCGCGTCGCCCAAGGTTTCTACAGACCCGACCAGAGAATGGTGTTTCCGCGTACCGGCCTGGCCTCTCTCGACGTCCAAGCCTCCGGCAACGTGGAAGACAGTTTCGTGCTGCCGGAGGCCGTGGTGGTCAGGGGCGGGTATGCCGGAGCCAGGAATCCCAACCCCGATGCGCGAGATCTGAAAGCCTATCGGAGCACCCTGAGCGGGGACCTCGCCAATAACGATCCGGATCTGAGCAATCTCGAATGGCAGACTCTCCAGAGTTACGTCATGCACCTGGCGCTGCGCGACAACTCCCGCACCGTGGTGACGGCCGGCGGGGTGTCAAGTCAGACCGTCCTGGATGGCTTCATCATCACCGCAGGGCATTGCGAGGGAGGGACTGCCGATTCGTCGCCCCGCTCTCGGGGTGGTACGATCTGGCCATCTCCCACCGCGCAGACGGACGGGGCCGGCGCGTTTATCGACTCCGGCAGCCCGACGTTCGTTCGATGCGTTTTCTCCCGCAACACCATACTACCTTACACCGACGTCGGAGCGGGCGGCGCCGGCGTGGCGACACGGAACAGCAACGCCACATTCGTGGAATGCACCTTTGAGCAGAACCTGGCGATCGGATATGACGGATACGGATATGGCGGCGCCGTTCTGATCTGTGAGGGGGCGCCCCAGTTCACCAACTGCACCTTCCAGAACAACTCGGTGGGCGGCACGGGCTGTGCGGGAGGGGCGGTCGCCAGCACTCTGAGCGACTTTGCGTTAACCGACTGCACGTTTGTCAGCAACCATGCCGTATATGCAGCGGACAGGGTTGCCACGAATTCCATGGGAGGAGCCGTCTACTGCATCGAGTACGGCCACCCGACGATGGCGGACTGTCTGTTCGAGGGCAATTCCGCCAGCGAGGGCGGCGCCGTCTATCTGCATGGCGATTGCGAGGCGAATCTGATCGGGTGCACCTTCCTGGCCAATCACGCCACGGACATCGGTCGGGGCGGCGCGGTCTACAACAGCAGCAACTGCGCAGGGAATTTCGACGGATGTCGCTTCCTCGGCAATGCGGCAGACGACTGGGGGGGAGCCCTGTACGCCAAGGGCGCCCCGACCGTCGTCAGTTGTCTGTTCAGTGGAAACTCTGCAATGCGAGGAGCCGGAATCTACGCCGAGATGAACGCTGCGCCGATGGTCGTCAACTGTACGTTCAGCAACAACGTCGCCGCAGAAGAGGGCGGCGCATTCCGTAGCATCGTCGGCACCACGCGGTTCTCGAACTGCATCCTGTGGGGCAATGCGCCTCAGGAGATACGCTCGGACACAGGAGGTCTCCAGATCGATCATTCCGATGTCCAGGGGCTCGGCTTGAGCAACCAGGGGAACATCGATGCTAACCCGCGGTTCCAGGACCCGCTCGGCGCCGACGCGATCGCCGGCACTCTCGACGACGACCTGCGTCTGTCTGCTGGCTCGCCCTGCCTGGATACGGGAGACGACACCGCCCTCCCGGCGTTTGCGACCACCGATCTGGACGGCCTGGAGCGCGTCGTCGGCGGCCGGGTCGACATGGGCGCCTATGAGTTCAGCGGTCCGCTGCGCTACTATGTCGACGCGGCTACAGGCGACGACAACAATGGCGGTTGGGGTCCTCGCGAGGCGTTCGCTACCATCCAGAGAGGGATCCGAGCGGCCAGCGAAGGGTACACCGTGCTGGTCATGCCGGGGGTGTACACCGAGGAGATCAACTTCGCCGGCAAGGCGATCACCGTCTCCGGCGAGAACGGCGGCGCGATCCTCGAGGCCCCGGGCGGCTACGCCGTCTCGTTCTACACCGCCGAACGTAACACCAGCATCTTGAAGAACTTCGTCATCCGCAACAGCGACGTCGGAATCTTCATCGCCGGCACGACGCCGACCATTCAGAACGTCACGATCGCGGGCAATCAATTCGGGATTGCCGCATACGCCGGAGGCAATCCCGATATCAGCAACTGCATCCTCTGGGACAACATCGACGGCGATCTCTTCGGATGCACCGCGACCTACAGTTGCGTTCAGCAGGGAGAAGAAGGCGAGGGAAACATCCGCGAAGACCCGCTGTTCGCCAATCCCGGGGCCGGTGACTACCACCTGCTCTCTGAAAAGGGACGCTTCGTTCCGGCCTACGGACTGTGGTCGTTCGACGCCAAGACGAGCCCCTGCGTCGACGCCGGCGATCCGGCGCTCGACCCGGGCGCTGAGCGGATGCCGAACGGGGGCCGGATCAACATGGGCGCCTTCGGGGGAACGCCGCAGGCAAGCATGAGCGAATGGCCCCTGGCAGGCGATCTCAACCGCGACAGGCGCGTCGACTTCGCGGACCTGGCTATCCTCCTCGACCAGTGGCTGGAGGAGTTGCCCGCGGTCAGCGCCGGCGCCACAGACGCATCTTCTCTTCAGCCGAACCCGGCCCGCTGGGCCATCGACGGCCAGCCTCGTGAAGTCCATGGCGGAGGAGGCATCTCCGACTATTATATCGAGATGACCGCAGCGGAGGTGGTCTCGCCGCACAGCCCCGTCGAGTATTTCTTCGATTGCCGCCAGTCTTCCTATGAGAGCGGCTGGCAAACCGCACGTGCCTACAAGGTTCTAGTGGGACGTTCAAGCCAGGGTCTTGAGTTCCGCGTGCGAGCGCGCGATCGGACGGACAATATGACCGACTGGTCCGAGTGGGCCATCGCTCTGCCGGCAAACTGACACAAGGCAAATCGAGTGAAAGAGCCGGCGTTCGAAGGCGGAAGGAGCGAACGCAACGGCATCGTCTGGGGGCGGAATTGCGGTTTTCCGACTGCAACTCCGCCCTTCTGTTTGGCGAATCAAGGGTGTCCGGTGCACTCTGCGAATTGGGTGTTGACCTCGACGCAGGATCGGCATAGGATGCAATGGACGAAACGGGAATTATTGAAGCACGAGACCCGAAATGCGTGCGACGCGGCGAGAATGTGGCGATGCGATGCTCCAATGCATGGCCGGTTCGCGCGAAGGCCGCCGACGCGGCCTGACGCTGGTCGAACTTCTCGTCGTCATAAGCATCCTTTCCGTGCTCATGGCCCTGCTGGTGCCGGCCCTGGAGAGAGTTCGTCACCAGGCCCGATCCGTCATCGGGATGCAGAGGCTGCGAGAGATTACCACCGCCGTCAACACGTTCGCCACCGATCACGACGAACGCTATCCTCCGTCGATTGCGACTATCGGCATGGAAGACAGTTGGAACTGGCAGGCGCCGAACATGCTGACCGGGTATCTGGAGCGGGCGCCCGGCATTCGGCGTTCGGTCAGCGCGTACCTGCGGCCGTACATCGGCGATGCCGAGGTGATGTTCTGCCCGAACGCTCCGCTGAAGTATCGGCATCTCCAGGAGGCCTGGGACGCCGGGGACGAGTGGGACCACCCTGAAAGCCCGGCGGTTCCCGACGCCCTGTTCGGCACGTACTGCCTCTACTGGAACTACGTGGGTTATCTCGGCCAGGATAGCAAACTCTTTCGAGGCCCCACCGGTCCGGCGCGCGGGTGTCGGGAAAGCTCCGTTTTGGTCAGCGACTACTTCGGCTACGATCACTGGCGCAGCCGCCTGACGTTCGGAAGCTGTGAGGCCTTTGCAGACGCCGGGGTGGTCGACGGAACGGCGATCTCGTCGGCGTTCTGGTCCACGCCGGGCAGCGGCACGTTCGAAGAGTTGGAACGGATGTCGCTGCGCCTTCGTGCCGGACACGTGGACGGCCACGTCGAATCCTACCGGCCGGCTGAGACCCGAGCCATGCACGTGATCATGGAACCGGCAACCAGCAAACCATACGAGCCCGGCGTCGGACCGGGCGCCTTCTACGTGCCCCGCGTCGGACTGCGCTGAGAGACAGACCGAGCCGCGACCGAAGCAGAACTCACGCCTTCACGATCTTGCTGCGACCGCTGCGCACCGTCGCCGTCGCGTTGCGGGTGTCCACCACCAGCCTGGCGTTCTTGACGATCCACGGGTAATCATAGTCGCTGTGGTTGGTGGCGATCACCACCACATCATAGCCGGCGAGGGTCTTGGCGGTCAGCGGCTTGCTCTTCATCCGAAGATCGTACTCGCGCTGCTTGTGCGTCTGCGCGATGTACGGATCGTTGTAGTCGACCTTCGCGCCTTTTTCCTTGAACAGCTCGATCAGTTCCAGCGACGGCGACTCGCGCACGTCGTCGATGTCGGGCTTGTATGCCAGGCCCAGCACGAGGACCTTCGAGCCTTTCAGGCTCATGCGCCGCTCGTTGAGGGCGTCGGCGGTCCTGTGCACGACGTACTCGGGCATGCCTGTGTTGATCTCGCCGGCCAGCTCGATGAACCGAGTCGGCATCCCGTATTGACGCGCCTTCCAGGTCAGGTAAAACGGATCGATCGGGATGCAGTGACCGCCCAGACCGGGACCCGGATAGAACGCGTTGAACCCGAACGGTTTCGTGCTCGCGGCGCGGATAACCTCCCATACGTCGATGCCCATCCGATCGAAGAGCATCTTCAGTTCGTTGACCAGAGCGATGTTGATGCAGCGATAGGTGTTCTCGAGAATCTTGGCCGCTTCCGCCACCTCGCAGTTGTCGACGGGAACCAGGGTCTCGATTGCGCATCGATAGACGTCCAGGGCCCGGCGAAGGCTTTCTTTCCCATAGCCGCCGACCACCTTCGGGATCGTGGACGTGCGGAAGTGCTTGTTGCCCGGGTCTTCGCGTTCGGGCGAGAACGCCAGGAAGAAGTCCTTTTCGGCCTTGAGCCCCGACTGTTCGAGGATGGGCAGCATGATCTCGCGAGTCGTGCCGGGATAGGTCGTGCTCTCGAGGACCACGAGCTGGCCTTTGCGGAGATACCTGGCAATCGTTCGGCAGGTCGTCTCGACGAATTGGAGATCGGGCTCACGGTTCTGCGTCAGCGGCGTAGGCACGCAGATCAGAATCGCATCCGGCTGCGACAGCTTGCTCATATCGTCGGTGGCGCGAAATCGGCCCGACTTCACCATTTCCGCCATTGTGGCATGCGGGATGTGTTTTATCGGACTCTTGCCCCGGTTGATCGTGGCAACCGCCTTCGAGTTGATGTCGAAACCCAGGACCTTGGCCCCGCCCTTGCAGAACTCCCGTGCCAGCGGCAGTCCGACGTAACCCAAGCCAACGATCCCCACGTAAACCGATGCGCGCCCGCTCTTTGGATTTGTGCTCTTGCGTCTGGCCACAACGACCTCGCCGTCAAAAAAGACCGTGTCCGATCACCGGCGCCCGACGCCCGGGCCCCGGCGACATATCCGCACCCTATATCGGCATTTGTGTCCCCCGAGTTTGCATTTCGAAGTCAACCGCATGGGCTAAAGCCCATCCTGCATGACCGGTCATCCCCAGGGCTATCGGCCCGCCTCGGGGTTCAGCGTGACGAGGTCCTCCCCTGCCAGCAGTCTGCGCGGGTTCTCGATGCACAGAGTATCGGCCCCGTCGCGACCCAGATACCGGCTCAGCAGCCGATACGCATCGGTCATACAGGGCGCCCGACCGGCTGTGTCGTGCGCATCCGTGGCAACCACGACGGGCAGTGACTCCTGGAGAAATGCCCAGGCTGCCCTTTCGCTGCGCCGCCCGAACCCGCCGAGGAAGCTGCCCGCCGTGATTTGCAGGCAGGGTCGATAGGAGGCCCAACAACGGACGTACTCGGGTCGCTCTGCGAGGAACATGTGGCGCTCGGGATGCGTGATCACGCCGCACAGCCCGGCCTGCCCCAATCTGGCCAGCAGCACCTCCGGATCGATGAAGACCTCGTGGGGCAGTTCGACAAGCAAATACCGTCGATTGTCGGCGATGGTAAGGACCCGGTCGAATTGCACGAGATCGTCGATCCGCTCGTCGATTCGAATGTCCGCTCCCGGCAGAACATGCAGGGGGATCTCAGCTTTCACCAGCAGCTCGTTGAGTTGCGTCACGGCCTGTCGAATCGTTCCGGCATCGTACAACCCGTCGTAGCGTCCAAGCTGGTGCGGCGTCGCCACCACCGTCCGGATCCGGTCGGCCGCGAGGGCGCGGCACAACGCCAGGGCCGACGGCACATCCGGCGGCCCATCATCCAAGCCGGGAAGGCAATGACAGTGCACGTCGGTGAAGCCGGCCCCTCGCTCGCTCTCGACCCTTTCTGTTCTGTTCGCACCGGATGACTGCATCTGTGCCCACCTTGTTCGAGGCCCGTTCGATCGGCGCCGCGGCCGGAGGCCACGACGAGATTACCGCACGGACTGGAGCGTCACTTCGAGATGGACTGGTCCGTCCGGTCGATCTACCCGTAAGGTCACGCGGTCGCCAATCTCGTGCGTGTCGAGAAGGCGGAACAAATCGCGACTGTTGCGCACCGGCTGGCCGTCCACCGCGACGATCAGGTCTCCCACGACCCGGCCGCGTGTGTCATATCGCAGCGATCGCAGACCCGCCTTCTCGGCGGCGCTGCCGGACATAACTTCCCCGACGAGCGCCCCTTCCAGGCCCAGACGCCGCACGATGTGGTCTGGGGCAAGACTCACCCCGAGACCGGCCTTGGGTGGACGGCCGTAGCGAATGATCTGCGGAACAAGGCGGTTGACCACATCCACCGGAACGGCAAACCCGATACCGGCGTACGCCCCGGACGGGCTGACGATGGCGGTGTTGATCCCGATCAGACGACCGGCACTGTCCAGCAGCGGACCGCCGGAGTTGCCTGGATTGATGGCGGCATCGGTCTGGATGACCCCTTCGATCGGACGGCCGGTCACCGATTCGATCACGCGACCCAGACCGCTGATGACACCGGTGGTCAGCGTCTGGTCGAATCCAAAGGGGTTCCCGATGGCGAAGACCTTCTGGCCCACTTCGAGATCGCTCGAGGTGCCGACCGCAATGGCGGGCAAGGTACGACCCTGGGCGTCAATCTTCAGGACCGCCAAGTCCTTGTCGGGCTCGACCCCGACCAGCCGGGCCGGCCACGTCGAATGGTCCGCCAGCGTAACGTCGGCGGCCTGGGCGCTCTGGATGACGTGGAAATTCGTCACGATGTAGCCGTTGGCGTCCCAGACGAACCCGGACCCGCTCCCCTGAGGCACTTCCGTGGCGAGGAGGCTGAAAGGACTCCTCTGCGTGGTCTTGCTGGTGATGAAGACCACCGATGGAGACGCCCGCCGAAACAGCTCGATGGTGCTCTTCTCGTCTTCCGCAAGGTCCCCTCGCGGCGTGACGGCGCGCGGCACGGCGTCTTGGTCGTGCAGGCCGAAAAGCCACGGCCGAACCTGCCAGAACAGCAGTACGACGAGCAAAGCCAACAAAAGCAGAATCAGCCCACGCTTGTGATCCGGTTCCGCGACGCTGCACGTTCGACCCACGTTGTTCTCTTCCATGACAGTCGTCTCCCATCGGGTGTTCACGATCGCCCGCAGCGATCTCTTCGTGCGACGCCGATCATCATAGGCCTCGCACGGACGACTGTCAAAGCCCTATCGCAGACGGTGGTCGAAGAACCAATCGACGGGACAGACGGCGCAGGAACCGGTCGATCCGATCTGTTGGCAAGGCGGCCGGCCGGACGCTGAAGACGTCAGGCACGGATCACAAATGTCGCGCCGACAGGCGGCGCTGGATCTCCATCTTGCTTTCCCACTTGTGGAAGTCCAGCGCCGTGGTGCGTTCCCAGTTCAACTGCCACAGGTCGCGCCAACGACGCCACAGGATGCGCAGAAATCTTGCCGCCTTCATCATCACCCCTCCTTGGGAATTCCAGCATACTGGAATCCGCCGACACAATGAGCTGCCTGGCTCATCTCGGTTGCGCCTGCATGCGGCCACAACCGGACACGAAAGCACATGCGACGGGCTTGGTCGGTATCTGCCGGCCGTCTCGGTTTCTTTCGGAAGGACGCCGCCCGGGTGATGCGCCGCGATCGATCGCGCCGGGTCACGAATCCGAGCGGCGTCCCCGTCCATCCGTGGACGTACCGAATACCGCCACCCATCCTTGGTCTGGTGTATCTTCGAATGACCGCCTGCCTCGGCGTCATTCGATCACAACAATCGCCGGTCCTGTTTCTGCACGGACTCTCCCCGGGGAACTGTTCGCCGGGGATCGTGCGGCAAGAGTTCGTCGCCGCACGAAAGAGGAGGTATGCCCGTCGCCGTCTGCCACCTTCGTCTGTTTCCGGCGACCGCAGCGGTGCTGACGGTCACTGCCATCGAGCCTCCTCCTGAGAATTGTCCATTGTGGACTCTACGCAATTCCCTCCGGTCACGGCTGGATCGTGAGAGCGTCGCGAAGCACCGCGGAAGACCCATCGGGGTTGGTCACGCGCACATCCCACACCACAGGGACAGGCAGGGTGTCCGCGCTTAACGTCACGCGGCCCATGACCGAGCTGGAACCAACGGTGCGAACGCCGGTGACCGCAGGAGCCGGCCCCTGCCCTTTCTCGAAGGTCACCTTCACCCCCTCGACGAAACCCGTTCCGCGAATCATGATCGTGCCGGGCATCCCTGCCCACATGGATCGAGGTGTAATCGACCAGATCGTCACGCGAGAGGATTCCGCCGGCGCGGAAACGGTCACGCTCAGGCTGTCCCAGTCATCGTCCGAATCGTCATCGGCCAGGTCGTGGCAGGCGGTAACGGTGTGAACACCGACGGCCGCGCCGTGCGTGTCCCAGGTGTACTTCACAGTGGCGCTCCGTCCTGCCGACAAGCCCCCTTTGATGACGCGCGTCCCAATGACGATGTCGTCGGCGCTGGTCGAAGGTGTGGCCTGGTCGGATGTCAGAGAGACGGCAATGTCTGCGTCCACATCTATGTCGCCGACGCTGGCGACGGTGACGCTGATCTCCGCCGAGGCGCCTACGGTGACCCCGGCCGGGCCGCTCACGGCGGTGACCGCGACATCCAATATCGGTTTGCGAACCGTTACGGATACGCTCGTCGTGTCGTTCGTCGCGTCGTCATCCGCCATGTTGTGACCCGCTTCCAGGGTCCGCACGCCGGTGGCAACACCTGTCGTATCCCACCGGTAGGTCAGCGTCGTAGAGGCCCCGGGAGTCAGAGGGCCGGTCGTTGTCCTGCTTCCAATCTCCAAGCCGACGTCACAGGTCACAGTTACAGCCACCCCCGCCGGACAGTCCTGATTCCCCACGTTCTCAATCGTCACCACGACCTCGACGGAATCGCCCTGGACTACGCTGCCGGCGACGGCGATGTCTGCAATGGCCAGGTCCACAAACGCCGCCGGAAGCGCCGCCTTCGCGGCGTCGACAAGACCATACCCCACCTGCCAGGCCGTAAGGCCGGCAAGAGGCTCGGCGGTCTCCCGGAGTCTGGCGCGCACCGCAGCGGCGCCGGAAAGTGGCAGTTCCGGCGATGCCCAGACCAAAGCCGCCACGCCCGCCACGTGCGGGCAGGCCATGGAGGTGCCGCTGAGACTGGCGTACCCGCTATTGCGGTATGTCGACCGGATGTCCACGCCGGGGGCCGTCAGCTCGATCTCCGGCCCGACACAAGAAAAGCTCGCCAGACCGTCGGCGGCGTCGACGGCGGAGACCGCCAGGACCGAGCCATACGCCGCAGGATAACCGACCGCCGTCCCGTCGTTGCCGGAGGAAGCGATGAGAAGCACGCCCGCATTGTAGGCCAGGTCGCACGCCTCGCGAAGAGCGCTGCTGAACCCGCCTGTGAAACTCATCGAGACGATGTCGATCCCATTGTCCACACACCACTCGATCCCCTGGATCACGTCGCTGATATGGCCGCTCCTGTCGTCGGCCAGCACCTTGACCGCCCAGAGTCGCGCTTCAGGCGCTACACCCACGACTCCGATGCCGTTGTTCCGAGCGGCCACCACGCCCGCGCAGTGCGTGCCGTGCCCCTCCTTGTCGTTCCAGTGGGCAGCCTTCGTGCTGCCGTCTGTCAGGATGTTCCCGGCGCAGTTGATGCCTCCGGCGACCACCAGGTCCGGATGGCTCGCGTCGATTCCCGTGTCGAGAATGGCCACGTCGACTCCGGCGCCGCGGCTGCCGCCGTACTTCGCATCCCACACGCGCTCGGCGCCGATCCGGTCCACGCCCCAGGGCATCTCCTGCGCCGCTGCGTAGACGCGCCCATCCTCCTCGACGTACGCCACGTCCGGGCGACTCCGAATCCGCCCGATGGTTTCGTCGCTCAGCGTCGCCAGGATGACCGGCAGCAAATGGTAGGAGTGCTCAACCTGTCCGCCTGCGCTGCGGATCGTCTCGGCCAGCGCTTCGGGACTTTCCGTCTCGACGAGATGATTGAAACCGATGAGAACTTTGCGCCCAGGCGAATCGCTCTGGGCTACCGCTGTTTGAACCTGACACCAACCCAGGAGAATCGCCAGCGCGATCCTCCACGCTCTCCGTAGCGTTTTCACGGTCGCACCCTCCTTGCAGCACTACCCCTGACCTCCTTGGCACACCCCTGCTCCACCGTTCAGGCTCACACCGGGGGAAGCGACGTGCACATTTCGGACACATGGTCCGGTACGACCCTCCTCACATTGTCCTTATCCCCATGATAACTACATGTGACGGTCTGTCAATTGTGGAAACTACGTATTGTAGATTGGGCTGTCTGCACAATCCAGAAAACCCGTGTTCTTCAGCGATCGCCGGCGCTGCCGAAGGTGTTCGGCTTTGCGGCAAACACCCTGGCGTTAAAATCGGCGACAATGTCGCGACAGGCGTCGCTGAGTCTGTCGGCGGGAATCACGCACATCAGGTGCTGCGAAAGAACGGCCAGGTCGTCCGTCTTCGGCAGCCCCTCGATCGCCGCGACCAACTGTCGCATCCCCACCTCCAGGGGCTGGTCTCTCTGAAGCAGGCCGGCGTTGATGATATAGCGCCACGCCTGCGCCAGCGTCGAGAGCATGTTCATCTGCGGCCCGTGCTTGAGCACGACCACGGAAAGCCCGATCGCCGTAGTGTTGCCCTCGTCATCCAGAAGCGCCTGGGTCACGAACTTGATCGTCCACTGCGGATTCTGCTCGACCAAACGCACTGCCGCGTACGGCCCAAACGCCTGGGCCATGTGCAGGCGGATCGCCTCGGCGAGCGGCTGCGGGGCATTGATATCCAGCCGGATCGATACCGAGGGCCTCGCTTGCTCCGGAATCGCTCCATTCGGGCCGTAGGCTGCCGGCAGGCTCAAAGACGTGGCACACAACAGCAAAACGATCGCAGGGTTCATCCTATACCTCCTCCGTGCAATTCTGACCGATGAACGCTCAAGGAGCCTCGCAAGACGCATACATGCCCTTGCTTCCATGGCTCCAGCGCAGGTATTATAGGTCCACGGTTCGCCAAGTCAAGTATTTCCTGTCGGCCGGCCGACAATCTTGAGAAGAAAGCGCAGATGGGGGCAGGCGGCTCCCTTGGGCGTCGGGACACCAGAAAGGGCCGGCCGGAGCATTTGTGGCCGATTCGCCCAACGTATCGTTTGCCAGCATCGACGAATGTGCTATGATGATTTAGTTTCGCCCGATCACCCTGTTTCGGCGGCTTTTTCCCTTGGAAGGTTTCAATGGTTGATACAGTTACTGGAATTCTGAAGCGTATGCCCAACCGGCAGTTTGCGGTACGTACCGCGGAGAGGTCTTACCGACGCGGCCCGGTCGAGCTGATGGTCCACCCCGAACTGCTGCGCCGCGTCCCGTTGACCGAGGGCGCCGCCGTGATTGGCCAGGTGGAGAAGAAGAAGGGCAAACCCAGCCTGACGGCCGTGGAAACGATCGGCGGCCTGCCGCCGGAGGCCTTCCGCAGGCGGCCTCATTTTGCCGATCTGACCGCCGTCGACCCGCACGAACGGTTCGATCTGGGCCGTTGCGGCCAGGTCAGCATGCGCATTGTCGATCTCATCGCTCCCATCGGCAAGGGCACACGCCAACTGATCGTCTCGCCTCCCAAAGCAGGCAAGACCGTCCTGCTCGAACAGATGGTGCAAGCCATTCACGAGTGTTCGCCGGACAGCCGCATCATCGTGCTGCTGCTGGATGAGCGGCCGGAGGAGGTAACCCAGTTTCGCCGATCTGCCCAATGCGCCGAAGTGGTCTCCAGCACGAGCGACCATACGGCCGATGAACACACCGAACTGGCCGAGCTCATGCTGGCCCACGTCCAGACCGAGCTGGAATGCGGACGCGAGGTCGTCCTGATGATTGATAGCCTCACGCGGATGGGAAGGGCATTCAACAACCGGACCCGAAGACGCGGCGAGCAGCGGGGCCATACCATGAGCGGCGGCTTGGAAGCCGGCATTATGGAAATCCCCCGTCGTTTGTTTGGACTGGCGCGCAACGTCGAGAACGGAGGATCGATCACGATCATCGCCACCTGCCTGATCAACACCGGCTCGCGGATGGACCAACTGATCTTCGAGGAGTTCAAGGGCACCGGGAACAGCGAGATCGTCCTGGACCGCACGCTGGCAGAAGCAAGGGTCTTTCCTGCCATCGACATCCCTGCCAGCGGAACGCGCAAGGAGATGAAACTGTATGACAGCAGGAGGAGCCAGGGCCTGATCACCTTGCGGCGCGTGCTCGCGAACTACGGTCCTCGCGATGCGATGGAAGCGCTGTTCAAACTGCTCAAGCGATATCCCACCAATGACGAGTTCCTGGAAAGCATGAGTACGCAGAGCTGACCGCCCGTGATTCCTCAAGCCACAAGCCTTGACCGCGAGGCCCCCGGCCTCTACCTCCACGTCCCGTTTTGCACGAGCAAGTGCCGGTACTGCGGATTCTACTCGCAGCCGCTGGCAGGTCGCGATGTGGATCGCCTGGTTTCAGCTCTCGTGAGAGAGGTACAGGAATACCGAAGCGTTCCGGCGGTGCGTACGATCTACATCGGCGGCGGCAGCCCGACCAGCCTGCCGGTGCGCCGGTTGGCCGGGCTCATCGAAACCGTCGCATCGATCTGGCCCGATGCGCAGGAATTCACGGTCGAGTGCAATCCCGGGCAGGTCAGCGTCGAGATGCTGGCTGTTCTGGCCCGCTGCGGGGTTAACAGGCTCTCTTTCGGCGTGCAGTCCTTTCACGCCGCAGAGCTCGAACTCCTCGGCCGCCGGCACACCGCCGACGATGCGCGCCGGTCAGTCAAGCAGGCCCAGGACCTCGGATTCGCCAATATCGGGATCGACCTGATCTTCGCCATCCCAGGTTCCACGCTCGCATCGTGGGAGAGTTGCCTCCGCTCGGCACTCGCCCTCGGCGTGCAGCACATCTCCGCGTACAGCCTGAGCTTCGAGCCGGGAACGCCCCTCGACGAGGCGCGACGGCTCGGCCAAATCGAGACTGTGGACGAAGAGACTGACCGGGCAATGTACGAGATGACCATCGACTGTCTGGCCTCGGCGGGATTCGCACAGTACGAAGTATCGAATTTCGCGCGCGACGGGTTTGCGTGCCGGCACAATCAGGGGTATTGGGAGAATCGCCCCTACATCGGCGTCGGCCCGTCCGCCGCGTCTTACTGGCAGGGCGAGCGGACCGCAAACGTGGCGGACATCGACACGTATATCCACCGGATGGAGGCAGGTTCTTCGCCAATCGAAGAACGCGGCCGACCCAACCGCGCCGACCGCATCTGCGAGACCGCCGTCCTGAATCTGCGGACCCGCAAAGGCGTCGATCTGATCGAATTTCACCGCAGGACCGGAGCGAATTTCCGCGAGGTCTTCGAGGTCCCCTTGCGCCGGCACGAACGCGCCGGACTCCTCGAAGTGACCGCCGACCGCGTGCGCCTGGCTCGCAAGGCCCTGGCCGTCGCGGATTCCGTTCTGTGTGATTTTTCAGCGTTTTGAGGAACCCAACTTGGACACGAAGTACATACGCAATTTCTCGATCGTCGCCCACATCGACCACGGCAAGAGCACGCTGGCCGACCGGATGCTGGAGCTGACGGGAACGATCACGGCGCGCCAGGCCAAGGAACAGCTCCTCGACGACATGGACATCGAGCGCGAACGCGGCATCACCATCAAAGCCTCGGCGGTGACGATGCACTATCCGTACGAAGGCCACACGTACATGCTCAATCTGATCGACACGCCGGGACACGTGGATTTCCACTACGAGGTCTCCCGGGCGCTGGCCGCCTGCGAGGGGGCGCTGCTGGTCGTCGACGCCAGCCAGGGCGTTGAGGCCCAGACCGTCGCCAACGCCTATCTGGCGGTGGAGACGGGCGTCGAAATCATGGGCGTGATCAACAAGGTGGACCTGCCGGCCGCCCAGCCGGCCGCCGTCGCCGAGGAGATCGAGCATGTGCTCGGAATCCGCGCAAAGGAGTGCTTCGCCATCAGCGCCAAGACCGGCCAGGGCGTCAAGGAGCTGCTCGACGCAATCTGTGAGCTGCTGCCTCCGCCGGCGGACCGGACCCAGGAGGCGACGCGGGCTCTGGTCTTTGACAGCCATTCCGACCCCTATCGCGGCGTCATCTGCTACGTGCGCGTCTTCAGCGGGGCGCTGCGCGTTCGTCAGCGAATCCGCCTGATGCACACCGAACGCAGCTATCTGGTGACGGAGCTGGGCAAATTCCGCCCGCAAATGAGCCCGGTGGACGAGCTGGGCACCGGCGAGGTCGGCTACATCGTCGCAAACATCCGCGACCTGGCGGACGTGCGGGTGGGCGACACCGTGACGGACGACGCCAACCCCGCCGAGACGCCGCTAAAGAGCTATCAGCCTCCCATGCAGATGGTCTTCTCCGATTTCTATCCGGGCGACAACACCGAATACTCGAAGCTCCGCTCGGCGTTCGAGCGACTGGCCCTGAACGACGCCAGTTTCTCGTTCGTCCCGCAGAACTCCCCGGCGCTGGGCTTCGGCTTTCGCTGCGGGTTCCTCGGCCTGCTGCACATGGAGATCATCCAGGAACGCCTCGAACGCGAGAACGACGTTGATATCGTCCAGACCGCGCCGACCGTCAGCTATGAAGTCGTCATGAACGATGGGCAGATTCGGCGCATCGGCTCGCCCAGCGAGCTGCCCGACCGGTCGCACATCCAGGAGCTGCGCGAGCCCTTCGTCCGTCTGGAGATCATCACCAGCACCGAGTCGATCGGCGGGATCATGAAGCTGGCGGAGGCCCGGCGCTGCAAGCTGGTCAAGACGGACTACCTCAATCCCACGCGGGTGATGATGGAATACCGAGCGCCCCTGGCGGAGATCGTCTACGATTTCTACGACCAGATCAAGGGCATCAGCCGGGGCTACGCGACCATGGACTATGAGCTGATCGGCTTCGAAGCGACGAACCTCGTCAAGATCGACATTCTCGTCAACGGCCAGCCGGTCGATGCGCTGTCGATCATCGTCCATCGCGACAACGCCGAGCAGCGCGGCCGCAAGGTGATCCTCAAACTCAAAAAGGCCATTCCCAGGCATCAGTTCGAGGTCCCCCTCCAGGTCGCCATCGGCGGCAAGATCATTGCCCGGGAAACCGTCAAGGCCTTCCGCAAGGACGTGACCGCCAAACTCTACGGCGGCGACGTCACGAGAAAGATGAAAGTGCTCAAGCGGCAGAAGGAAGGCAAGAAGCGCATGAAGAGCATCGGGTCGGTCCAGATCCCGCAGAAGGCCTTCATGAGCATCCTGGACACCAGCGATTGAGCCGTACGGACCCGCCCGTCGCGTCGACCGCCGTGGGCCGGCAACGAAGGGAGAGTCTATTGCCGGCCGGACGAAGACCTCTTCCAGGGCGACGGGGCCTTTGAGCCGCCCTTCTTGTTGCGGAACTCCCGTATTCTTCCCTTGTTGGGCTTGTGCTTGGGGCGAAACGCCGGCTTGGGCGGCTGTCCGCCGGCCATGATGAACAGCGCCTTGGCGCAGGCGTCGCGCGTGACGCGATCGGCGTGCTTGAGCCCCGCGGTCAGGACATCCGACGCCATCTTCCTCATCCGGCCTTTCATGCTCCGCAATCCATAGGCGGCCGCCTTCTTCGCGGTGCGAGGGAAGTCCCCAAACAGGATTTCCTTGAGGATGTCCAGGCCGTCCTCCTGCATCCAGGACAGATTGAAGGCGGCCAGACGGGCGGTGGAGACATTGTCGGAGAACACCCTGTCCCGGAGTTTGTTGAGCAACTCAATCGCGGCCTCGTCCTTCTCGCGTCCGGAAGGTGTCCTTTTCTCGAGCTTCATAGAGCCCTCCATGTCAAGCATCCATGCTTCGTGACCCTGCCTCCTCCCTGAGCGGATAGAGGCCCGCGCTCTGTGCTGCCGCTCTCGGTCCCCAGATGTCCCCGGCGTCTCCGATTCTGGAGCTCGCCAGACGGGAATCGAGGTCCGCAGACCGGTTTGGCTCCTCAATCTAACGCGACAGTTGGCTCCTATGCAAGAGGCAACTCACAAAAATCCGTGAAAGACCTGCATTCTGTGGGCAAGCGAGCGACGATTACAGGACGC
>CAZNSM010000004.1:74667-90677 GCA_964575615.1 uncultured Pirellulales bacterium
ATCTCCTTCGTCAAATCCTATGACAGCGGAAGTATCGTATACTTTGAAGGGAGGAAGCTGGGAGGTCAACGTGATGTGGACATTGCTGGCAAGCGCAACCATTCCGACGCCGGCGGGCGACGTGACGCTGGAGATCCTCCCGCCGGATGTCAACGCCGTGCTGCCGTTGGCAATTCTGTGCATCGCGTCGGTTCTGTGCACCGCCGTGTGGCTCCTCGCGGTCTCCACCTGCGCCATCGGGCGTCATGACACTATGGTGTGATGACTCCCCGCATCGCCCCGGCTATCCCGTGACCAAACGCCTTTCTACAGAAGACAGCCCCTGCACAAGCCGCCTCGTTTCTCCCGCACCGCCTTGAGAAAAGGCCGCCGAACCGGTAGAATGAACGCTCGTATCTGACAAGAAACTCTCTGAGGACAGTCTCCGGGGGCCTTATGCCAAGACGATCCAGCCGTTCGATGCCATACGATGACACTTTCACTCGCATCTCGCTGGGAGCCTGTGCGCCAGTTTGCAGCCAGAGATTGCCTGCGGCCCTGACTCTGCTGGTCGTCCTGGCGGCTGCCACGGGGACCCGCGCCGCCGATGCGCCCCAGTGGGGTCAGCGGCACACCCGCAACATGGTCTCGCCGGAGACCGGGCTGCCGGACCGTTTCGATCCCGCCACGGGCCAGAACATCAAATGGGTGGTCCCGCTGGGCAGCCAGACCTACGCCACGCCGACCGTCGCGGCCGGCAAGGTGCTGATCGGCACCAACAACGACAATCCCCGCGATGAAGACCACAAAGGCGATCGCGGGATCCTGCTGTGCCTGAACGAATCCGACGGCGCCCTGGTCTGGCAACTCATCGCACCGAAGCTCTCCGACGACATCTACAAGGACTGGCCCAAGGCCGGAATGTGTTCGCCCCCCACCGTCGAGGGCGACCGCGTGTACATGGTGACCAATCGCAACGAAGTGGTCTGTCTCGACCTGCATGGCCTGGCCAACGGCAACGATGGTCCTTATCGCGACGAGGCCCGCCGCATGGTCCCGGCCGATAAGGAGCCTGTCGCCCTGAAGAGCACGGATGCGGACATCCTCTGGCTCTACGACATCCCCGCCGAGATCGGCCTGTTTCCGCACGACTCGGTCCACTGCTCAATCCTCATTCTCGGTCCGTTCCTCTACATCAACAGCAACAGCGGACTGAACGGCACGCACAAGGAAGTCCGCATGCCCGAGGCGCCCAGTCTGATCGTGCTCGACAAGGCGACCGGGCGGCTTGTGGCGAAGGACGACGAGAACATCGGCCCGAACATCATCCACTCGACGTGGTCGTCGCCGGCGGTCGGGCAGGTCGCTGGCCGGACGCGCGTGTTCTTCTGTGGCGGAGACGGGGTCTGCTATGCCTTCGAGCCTGTCCAATCGGTCCCGGCCGATGGCGCCATCCAGAAGCTCAAGAATCTGTGGCGATTCGATTGCGACCCGACGGCGCCCAAGGAGAACGTCCAGCAGTACAACGGCAACCGGCAGGTCAGCCCGAGCAACATCAAGAGCATGCCCGTCTTCTATGACAACCGCCTGTATGTCACCGTGGGAGGCGACATCTGGTGGGGCAAGCCGCTCGCCTGGCTCCAGTGCATCGACGCGACACGGACGGGCGACACTACCGCCGACGGCCCGATCTGGGCCTTCCCGATGCAGACCCACTGCTGCTCGACGCCGGCGATCTGGAACGGTCTGGCCTTCGTTGGCGATTGCGACGGCAACGTGCACTGCGTCGACATCGGGACGGGCAAGCCGCACTGGACGCACAAGTGCGACGGCGAGATCTGGGCCTCGACGCTGGTAGCCGACGGGAAGGTCTACATCGGGACGCGGCGCCGCGACTTCTGGGTCCTGGCGGCTGACCAGGAAAGGAAAGTTCTCAGCTCGGTCCGGCTCGACAGTCCTATAACGGGCAGTCCGGTGGCCGCCAACGGCGTCCTTTACGTAGCCACGATGAAAAGCCTCTACGCGGTGCAGCAGATCGCCAAGTAGCCCGATCCGGTGCTATTTGGCCGGAACGAGCCAGGCGACAAATCCGCCGCCGTCCTGGGTCTGCACGTCGAGCTTCTGGCCCTTGGTCACGTTCGCGCGTTCGACGCTCATCTCGGCCGGCTTGCCCTCGACATCGCGAACCAGCACCGCCTCGTAGGCTCCGTCGCCAAGGAACGAGAAATCCAGCGCGTGCGTTTGGGCCTTGCCACCGTTGATGATCCCGACGAACCAGGATGCCCCGTTGCGCCGGGCGAAGGCCGCGACCTGACCAATCTCGCTGCCGGCCAGCACGATCGTCTGGTCCCACGTGGAAGGCATCGCCTTGATGACCTCCAGCACGTTGCTGTCGAGATAGAACTTCCAGTGGTCGGCCCAGTGCATCAGTGGCGAGGTGAACACCACCGCCGAGGCAAGCTGGAGGGCCGCGGTGGTTCCCTTGAGTCTTTCTGGATTGAACGTGCAGGGCGTGAAATCTCCGTGTCCGGCCAGGTAACGCGTGAACGGCAGCGTCGCGTAATGCGTCGCCGGCAGTTCGGACCACTTGTTGTACTCCAGGCCGCGAATGCCTTCCCGCGTCATCTCGTTCGGGAACGTTCTCGATTCGCCGGTCGGCTTGTTGGCGCCGTGGTAGTTGACCATGAGCTTGTTCCGGGCCGCCGTCGCCAGAGCATACGTGTAGAAATCGATCCGCGAGCGGGACTCGGAGTCCATGAAGTCGATCTTCACACCGACCGCTCCCGCCTGGGCGCAGCGCCGCAGGAAATCCTCCCGGTCGCCCACCGTTTCCAGCCCTCCCCAGTGCTTCCAGACGTTGATCCCGACGCCCTTGCCCTTGGCGTAGTCGCACAGCTCCTTGAGGCAGGCCCACATGTCCTTGGTGGGCAGTTGCCAGGACTTCTCCCAGCCGGCGTCGACGAGGTAGTACTCGAAACCCATCTCGGCCGCCTTGTCCACCCACTCCTTCTGGTAGCGGAACTCCACACTGCTGTCGGACCACCAGTTCCACAGCGAGCGTCCCGGCTTGATCCACGCGCACGCCAGGCCATCGGGGAAGACGTTGGCGTCCGGCGCCGGACAGAGGTTGGCGACGATGTCGCTGTTGACCAGCGCGTTCAAATCGGGTCCGGTCATGGTCACCCGCCAGGGCGTGCGGATCTCGCCGGTTTCCTGCCACTTGGCGTCGTCCTCGAAGACGCCCTTGAGCCGGCTCGGACGGGCCGCGCGAACCGTCAATCCGCTGAAGGCGAGCAGCCCGGCCTCCGTGATCGCGCCGTAGGTCCCGTCCGCGTACTGGATCGTGACGGGAAACCCGATCTGCTCGTCGACCTTGATCCTGGTGGACAACGACTTGGCGTAGAAACCCTCGTAGTTGGCTACGTTCGTCTGGTACCAGACCTGGCAGTCTCTCGGCAGGTTCCAGGTGCTGGCCTCGCCGGAGATGGTCCGCTGCCCCACCCCGGGAACAACGTAACGGTAGGCCAGACCGTCGTCGAACACGCGCATCTCGAGCACGTAAGCTGTCTTCGACTCGGCGTGCGTCACGTCGATCTGAGCAACGTGGCAGTGATTCACCGCCTCGCTGTGGACGCCGCGACAGGGATAGCGCTCGTCGATCACGGTCCGCCGGCACTCGCCCAGGGCCGCACCCTGCCCGAGGTCAACGCCGTCCACGGTAATCCCGAGCGATGACGGATTCAGAATGACCGTATCGAATCCCTTGACCCGCTGCGCCCAATAGCACAGCCGGCCCTCGTCGTTGACGAGGACCTCAACCCGAATCGCACCGTCCGGCGATGCGATCGTCACCGGCTCGGCGTCGCCGGCCGTCGGGACGGACAAACATATCGAGAGAACAGCGAGCACCAGGCTGTAACATGCCTTCATCGGTCTTTCCTTTCTGGATGGCGGTGATTCGAGATGTCTCCTCCATCGGCTCCAGAGTGCCATATCTTGAGCGCCGGTGCAACCCTTTCTGTGTGTCAAACCGCGTTTGCGCCTTCCCACAAGCCTGCAACAGGCTATCATATGGGAACTTCGGCTCTGTCGCGTCCGAATCGAACCAGTGGACAGTTAAGGGAGGACACGCAAGATGAAGCGATATCGGTCAATTCTGGCCTGTGTAGGTTTGTCGATGCTCAGCGGCATCCTGGGCGGCTCGCGTGCTGCTGCCGACTGGAGCGCCGAGGCCAACGCCCGGATCGAGCAAATCCGCCGGCAGGACGTGCGCGTGCAGGTCATCGACGGACAGGGCAAACCGGTCCAGGGGGCCCGCATCGAAGTGCGCCAGGTCCGCAAGGCCTTTCCGTTCGGGGCCGCCATCGGCCGCGCGATCCTGAACAACGCCAGGTTCCAGGAGTTCTTCAAGGACCACTTCAACTGTGCGGTCTTCGAGAACGAGACGAAGTGGTACGCAAACGAGCGGGCCCCGGGCCAGGAACGCTATGCGGACGCTGATGCGATGTTCGCGTGGTGCCAGGCCAACGGCATCCCGGTGCGGGGCCATTGCGTCTTCTGGGAGCCGGAGAAGTGGCAGCCTCGATGGCTCCAGCCTCTGACCGGCGACGAATTGCGGCAGGCCGTCGAACGACGGCTGGAAAGCGTCGTGAGCCACTTCCGTGGCAAGTTCATCAGTTGGGACGTCAACAATGAGACGCTGCACGGCGATTTCTTCAAGGCCCGCCTGGGCGAAGCGATCTGGCCTTGGATGTTCCGGCGTGCGCACGAGCTGGACCCGGACGCGAAGCTCTTCGTCAACGAGTTCAACATCCTCTCGGTCGACAAGGATTTCACCGAGGTGCAGACGGACGAATACGTCGCGCACACGCGCTGGCTGATCGACCAGGGCGCCCCCATCCACGGCGTGGGCATCCAGGGCCACATCTGGGCCGAGGACATCCTCTCCAAGCCGGAAGTCCTCAAGGAGCGGCTCGACAAGGTCGCCACCCTGAACCTGCCCATCTGGATCAGCGAGTTCGACGTGGCCGACGACGATGAACGAAGCTGCGCGGACAAGCTCGAACTGGTGTACCGAACCGCCTACAGCCATCCGGCGGTCGAGGGCATCGTGATGTGGGTCGTCTGGGCCGGCAACTCCTGGCGCGGACCCACCGCCGGCCTGGCCCGACGCGACTGGACCCTGAACGAAGCGGGCAAACGATATGAGGCCCTGATGAGCGAGTGGTCCACGCAGGCCGAAGGCCGCAGCGATGCCGAGGGCCTCTTCGCCTTTCGCGGCTTCGACGGAAACTACGAAATCACCGCCACCCCATCGGAGGGCGAAGCGGTACGCCAGTCGGTTCAGGTCACGGCAAGTCCGCAGGCCCAGACCGTAACGATCCGTCTGAAGTGATCCCCCGCCATCGTCGCATGGTGTAGATGGTCAGGCCGTCGAGGCAGTGCGATTCGCGCGGCAGCAGCGCGCTCGCGGCGTAGCCGACCACAAAGCACGTCGTGATGCCGATGGCCGCGAAGAGATAGCCATTGACGGCGGTATAGACCGGCAGCATCGCCATGACGCCCGCTCCCGCCAGTGCCCCGAGCAGCGAACCCCATCCGCCGGCCCGGCGCGTCAGCACACCCAGCGCGAACAGCCCGCCCAACACGCCCATGAACAGGCCGATCACCTTGATGAACGAATCGAACAGCGAGCGATTGGCCGGATCGACGAACAGCAGTCCCAACGCCGTGCCGGCCGCCCCGAATCCGAAGGTCAACATGCGGGCCCAGGCGAGAGCCCCCTGTTCCGTTCGGACGGCGCGAAACGGCCGCAAGAAGTCCGTCACGACCGCCGTCGCGGTCGAGTTCATGCTGGTGGAGACTGTCGACTGGGCCGCTGCAAAGATGCCCGCCACGATCAAGCCCGCGATGCCGACGGGAACCTCGCGTGCGATGAACAGCGGGAAGATCTGATCGGTCATGAAGGTCGGGTCCAGCCGCTCGGGGTGGGATTTGTAGAAGACATACAGAGCCGTGCCCATCCCGAAGAACAGAAGGGACGAAGGGATCGTCATCAGCGCCGCCGCCCAGATCGATCCGGCTGCCCGCCTCATGTCGGGCGTCGTCATGTATCGCTGTACCACCGCCTGATCGGCGGTGTACGACGAGAGGTGCTGGCCGAAGCCGCCGAGAATCACGACCCACAACGCCAGCGAGGCGCTCGTCGGATCGATGTGCCAGTTGAAGGCGTGCAGCTTGCCGTCTGCGGCCGCCGTGTCGAAAAACCCTGCGACGCCGCCCTCCGAGCCGGCGACCATCAGACCCAGGCAGACCAGCGCCCCGCCGAGCAGCACGAACGTCTGGATCGTGTCCGTCCAGATCACCGCCTCGATCCCGCCGATCGTGCAGTAGATGACGCTCAGCACGCCCATAATCAGCACGCATTGAGCCGGACTCAGCGAGGTCACGCTCGCCAGCGCCAGCGACGCCAGGGACATGACGATCCCCATGCGGAAGACGTGGAACAGCGTGAACGATCCGCTGGCGAACAGCCGCACCGGCATGTTGAACCGCTTCTGCAGGTACTCGTATGCGCTGGTCGCGTCGATCTGCCGGAAGAACGGCAGCGCCAGATAGATCGCCACCGGCGCCACCGCCGGGATCATCAGGTTGCCGATCAGATACACGAGGTCCTGGGCATACGCCTTGGCGGGAATCGCCATGTACGTGATCGAACTGAGCATGGTCGCGAAGATCGAGCAGCCGGCCGCCCACCAGACGACCCTCTGTCCGCCGCGGAAGTAATCGTTGGTGTCGCGGTTCCTCCTCGCGAAGTAGATGCCCACGCCCACCATCGCCAGCAGGTAAACCGTCAGCACCGTGAAGTTGATCGCACCGAACGACCGTTTGTGCGCGACCGGTTCGACAGCCCAGACCGCCGGCGTGCGGACGCGAGGCTGGATCTCGCCGGACGCGAGAATCACTTTGCCGCCCCACACGACTGCCGGCGTTGTCACCTGATTGGCCGGCGATGCGCCCGCCTCGATCCAGGTGTCCGTGATCGTGTGGTACGCCAGCGCGCGTTTGGGAAAGCCTGGATGCTCCAGCTTCAGCTCATCGGCACGGGCCATGAGCGATCCGTCGTCTCCGCTGAGCACGAAGATGTGCGACTGGCCGATCGCGGCGCCCGCGCCCGCCATCACAGTGTGCGGGACGTCGGCACGCCTCCGCCAAGGGTGAGCGAACCGGCCCGTTCCGGTGTAGGCGCCGCTGCGCGCATCGAACGCGATCGGATCGTAGCGTTGCGGGTTGAACTCATAGACATCGCGAAGGGCGAAGACATCCGGCGTCGGTGCGAATCCCGCAGTGTCCGCAACGCGATGGGGATCATTCACGCAGCGACCGCCGACGACGTAGACGCAATCGTCGAACCCGTTGTGCTGCGCGACGACGAGGTGAAAGGCCCGCGCCGGCCCGGGCCAGGAAGGCAGGATTTCCCAGCGGAACGACTCGGCCGGACCGCCCCGCTGCGACAGGTCGAGCCGCCAGAAGTTGCCCGTTGCCGTATCGAGCGCCAATCCGCTCTGGCCGCCCGCCAGGTAGATCACCTCGCCGATCCGCGCAGCCGCCCCATAAGCGCAAGGCTCCGGCAGCGACGGAAGCGGCTTCTGGCTCACCCACCGCACGAGCGGATCACATCGCAGCAGGAAACAACGGTCGAAGACTGCCTGTCCATCGGTTCCGCCCAGGCACGCGACGCCGAATGGAGTGCTGACGCACGCGGCGTAGGCAATCGGACGATCCAGCTTGAAGCCGGCGAGCCATTCGTAGCCGCCCGCTCCGCTCTTGACAAGAACCCAGGCTTCATCCCGCCAGAGTTTGTCGCTCTCCCAGACCGGCTCGGAAAAGTTCGCGCCGCCCGCGACGATCACGGCATCGTTGCACACACCCACAAGCGGCCCGCCCAGTCCCGGCGTATCGGGCATTGCAGGCAACGCCTCCCATCGCAGCATCTCGCCGGCGCAAGCAGAGGCGCCGGATAGCAGAGCCAGCAAAGCCCATAGAACGAGGCAGCGATTGGCGCTCACGGACGGTTCTCCCCTACTCGTTGGAGATGGCGTTTCCTCCGGCGGGCCGGGACCAGTCGAAGAATCCAAGCGCATCGAGGTCGCGTCGCAATTGCTCGACCTGCGCGCTTTCGACGCGAGGCAGAGGCAGGCGGCATGGCCCACAGTCGAGACCCAGCATGGCCAGTATCTGTTTCATCGCGGGATGGAACGGACAGCGGTTGATCGCGCGGACCATCTGAATCGAGAGCGACTGGAGCCGCCGCGCCTCGACCAGATCGCGACGCTCGAACGCTTCCATGAGCCGCCGGTACAACGGCGCCGCGATGTTGTACGTGCTGCCGATGGCCCCTTTCGCGCCGGCGGTCAGGGCACTGAGCAGCATCTCGTCGCAGCCCCACACGCAGTCGAACCGTCCTCCGTCCAGCTCCAGGCACGCCTGGAACTCGAAGACCGTCGGCGCGGTGTACTTCATGCCGACCAGGTTGGGTATCCGCGCCGCCGCCAGAGGCAGGAAGCTCACCATGTCCAGCGCCACACCCGTCAGAGCGGGAATGTGGTAGTAGTAGAACGGCAGCTCGGGCGCCCCCGACGCGACTTGGGCCATGCAATCGGCGAGCACCTCGATCGAGCCGACCTTGAAGTAGGACGGCGCCGTCGCCGAGATCGCATCGGCGCCGATCCAGCGGGCGTGGCCGGCCAGTTGGGCCGCCTCCGCCAGCGAGTTGTGGCCCACCTGCACGATGGTCTTCAGCCGTCCCTTGGCGACCTGCACGTACGCCTCGGCCACCGCCCGCCGCTCGTCGCCCGACAGCGACATCCCCTCGCCCGTGCTGCCGCAGATGTAGATCCCCGTCACACCCGCCCGCTCCAGGAAGTCCACCATCGCCGGCACGAGATCGAGATGCAGCGAACCATCCCCATGCAGCGGCGTATACGTCGCCGCAATCAACCCCGTCAACCGATACGCCATTTCGAACACTCCGCAGCAGGTCACGATTGGTTCGGGCAAGTCACCCGACGTACCCACGACCGACAGAATATCGGCGAACTGCCACCCGGGCAAGGTCTGAAACCACTTGCCTGCCGACCCAATTCGAGCTATGATAGGTGCGAGACGTTGGGGCAGAGACGCCGGGTATCCACGGATTCAGTCCGCTGCGACGGGTAAGTGAGTATGCTGATTCGAAAAGGTGTCAAGCTGCTGGAAGAAGTGCAGGGCGCAGGCGATCTCGTCCAACGTCAGCGAGAGTACATTGTGTCGATTCGCTACACGTTGAACAAGGGGGAAGTGCTCGCCTCCCCGCCCCTATCGTTCTACCTGGATGGGAGCCAGAAGCAGCATGATGATGGCTTCTTTGAGCATCGCACGCTCATCAGTCGAGAGTGTCTGAGGGCGGGCCTCTTCTACGCCGTCGAGGGCATGCGGATTGGAGGATACCGCAAGGTCGCCATCAGTCCGCATCTCGCGTATGGAGATGAGGGCCTGCCGGGCGAGATTCCCGCCAAGGCTAAGCTGATCGCCGAGATCAAGGTCCTGCGCAAGGTGGACACGCGCAGGATCCGGTGGCAGGAGCCCGACATCTGTGCAGCCGAGATACTAACGCAGGACGAGTTGTGCAACCGGTACCAAGTGCCGCGCTTGACGCTCTGGCAGCGGCGCAAGGCCGGACGTCTTCCTGCCCCCATTCTGATCGGCACGATAGTTCGCTGGAGAAAATCAGATATCGAACAGTGGGAGGCAAGCGATTGCCCGCGCGTCAGCCCTTGTCTCGACGAAGTGAAGGAGCATAGAACCCAAGCCTTTGCCAGCCTGGACCGTCTCACGTCCGAATTGCGCCATGGGAACGAAGGTGACCCAATCGAGTCGTCACCGTCCCCACAGTATGACCGACGACAACTAATGCGAGACATTGACCGGGATGACGAGACGATGCTCGACCTGATGCTGGAACTGGCCTTGTTGATCGAGGAAGCGGGGCAGTGGCGCGGACCGCCTCTCGAACGCCTCCTCAAGGACGGCGACGCCGCCAAGTGCCAATGGCCAAACGTCGCCAGCCTGTTGGAGAAAGCACTGGTCACCCCAGAGGATTGAAGCAAACAAGGAAGGCACGGCCGTTGTGGCCGTGCCTTCGATGCGGAAAACCAGAATGAGTATCAGACTTCGTTGCGGACGACGAAGGGCTCTCGGTAGGAACACTTGATGAACTGGTTGGCCTTCTCGGCGCCGGTGCCGACGAATTTCTCCTGCTGGCGGTCGTAGGTCAGTTGCGGCCCAAGCACGAACGGTTGCTTCGTCAGGTCGACCTCGTTGCCGTCGAGCTGCTTCAGTATCGCATAAAGCGTGTCCGCGGCGTCATCGTGCGATCTCATGCTCTCGCGCACTTCGTCCACGGAAGCCGCGGCACCCGCGCGCCAGGCGACGTTGGCCTGATGGCAGATGGCGGTGCCGTAGTGACCGACTTCGATGTCGGCGGCCAGGTCCTCGTGTCTGCGGCTGCGCAGGCACTCGATGAAATTCTCGGCGTGATTGGCGCCTGCGTCCCCCTTATACTGGTAGACCCGGTTGCCATCGTTGTCGTGGAACCAGCCGCCGCCGCGGGCAATGCGAACGCTGCCGGCTTCGCACTGGATGTAGTTGCCGCCGCGAGAACCCAGATAGACCGCCCCGCTGTTGCCGCCCTTGCGTTTCGGGTCGGGCAGGTTGCGGATGTCGACCACCAGGGGCAGCCCGTCGTAGTCCATCAGCGCGAAGTGCACGTTGGGCGTCTGGCCGTTGTCGTCCCAGGCGAAGCGGTTGCCCGCCGCGACCACCTTCGTCGGCACGCTGTCCCAGCCCAAAATGTGACGCACGTCGTCGAGGTAATGAATGCCCCAGTTGGCCATCTCGCCGTCGCCCCAGTTCCACTGCCAGTGCCAGTCGTAGTGGAAGCGCTTGCGCATGACAGGCGTCATGGGCGCCGGACCGGCCCAGAGGTTGTAGTCGACGCTGGCGGGCACCGGCTGCGGCTCGGTCACCTTGTCGATGCTCTGTCGTGAATGGAGCACGGAGCAGTGAACCCACTGGACCTTGCCGTACTTGCCCGACTGGACGTCGCGGGCGGCCTCCTGCACCGCCGGACAGGACCGGTGCTGCGTGCCCGCCTGCACGATGCGATTGTACTTGCGGGCCGCTTCGACCATCTTGCGACCTTCCCAGATCGAGTGGCTCACCGGCTTCTCGACGTAGACGTCCTTGCCTGCCTGGCAGGCCCAGATGGTCATCAGCGAATGCCAGTGGTTGGGCGTCGCGATCACGAGCGCGTCGACGTCTTTGCGATCCAGGACCTCGCGGATGTCACGGTATCCCTTGATGGTCGAAGCATCGGCCTCGTATTTCTTCTTGAACTCCTCGACTCGCTTGTCGAGAATCTCCTGGTCCGGCTCGCACAGCGCCACCACGCGGACGCCCCCGATATTGTGGAAGTCGTGGACGTGGGCATCGCCCCGACTGTTGATGCCCGCCACCGCCAGGCGAATCTGATCGTTGGCGCCCCGGGCACTGCCCGAAAACGGGGAGGAACCGGACAGGGCCAGGTACGAACCAGCCGTGGCAGCCATACTGCGTTGGAGGAATTTGCGGCGACTGATCTGCTTCATCGTCTTTTCCTTTCGCTCAAATCGAGGCACGACCGTCAAGTTTGTGCCGAATGGACCCTGCCGACTTGTCTGTGCACCAGACAGGCAGTATAGACGGCCATCTTATCACCCCTATTGCCGGATTTGAACCATTTTGTCGATGCGATCACCCGTTCCGGCCGTCCGTGGCGTTCAGGCGTTCGATGGTCTGACGAATTCGGTCGGGCGTCCAGTCGGCCGGACGCTCCCCTTGCAGGTTGGCCTCCATCTGCTCGACGGTGGGAGTGGGGGTGCGGACGCCGTCGGTCGGGACGTCCACCTTCGCGACCCAGCAGATCGCGTTGAGCATGAGCTTGCGGAAGTCGTTCTGGGCGTAGACCCAATGGGTGTGCCCGCCGGTGCAGCCGAAGCCCCGACCGCCGTCGGGACGCTCGCAGGCCCAGGCGACGTGCTCCGGCATCCCGAGCCGGCTGCGGACGGTCGGGTTGCCGCTGTGCGGACCATCTGGCCCCTTGCGCGTGCCGTCCGGCGGGACCGCCGTCAGGATGGGCGTCACGCCCTTCATCCCCTCACAAAATCGCATGTGGTAGTACCACTCGTCCTCTATTGCGAAAGGCTGGACGCCTCGCGCGATCGGATGCTCGGGCAGGGTCTTGAACTCGGCCCGCCAGAAGGGGTTCACCGACCAGTGCTGCTCGTAGTATCCGCCGATCCAGTCGAGCAAGTACTTGCCGAAGGGATCGCCGCAGTCGAGCGCGTAATGGATGAAGACGATTCCCACACCTTTAGGCGCGATCGCGTCGAGCTTCTTCCAGTTGCCTTCGGCACCGATCAGATTGTTGCCGTCACAGGCGACGACGATCGCGGCGGCGTCTTCCAGCACGCGGACGTCTCCGGGCCATCCGCCTTCGATCACGACCGGATCGACGACCGGCATGTTCTCGGCGAGGATGCACGCCAGGAGCTTGCAGTCGGCGGTGTAGGCGTGTCCGCTCCAGCCATGACTCTGCGGACCGGGGAGAAAGACCACCTTCTTCCGTCCCGCATCGCTCGCCAGAGCGTGCGCGACGAACACGTTACACAGCAGCAGAACGCCAGCGATCAACATGCGCCGCATCGAATCGTCCTCCAGAACGCAGCAGTCAACTCATCTAAAACGATACTTCGATGGCGAAGCCGCGCTCGCATAACCTCGTCGTCGCAAGCTCGATCCGCAATGCCTGGTCCGTCTGCTCCCAGCGAATCGGCTCATCACTACCGAGCAGCCGTACCTTCTTCACATCCGATGGGGCATGGCCTGCCCTGCGGCCCAGCGATTGGATGGCGAGCTTGCCGTCCGCCGGCCAGACCAGGCCGCAGGCGAACAGCCGCCCGCCTTTCTGCGTGAACCAGAAATCCTGGGCGGAGAAGTCAGCTCGAAAGCCTTCCTTCTCTCTCGCCGTCGTGCTCTCCATCGCCAATTCGGTCGGTCCCTCGTGCGTCACGGCCCAGCGTTTGGTGCCATAGATCGCCTCACCGTTGACTCTCATCCATTCGCCGATCTTCGTCAGTTGATCGACGCTCTCCTGCGGGATCGTCCCATCGGCCTTCGGCCCGACGTTCAGAAGGTAGTTCCCTCCCTTGCTGGCGATCTCCAGGATCCAGTACAACAATTCCTCGGTGGACTTCCAGTCGACGTCGTAGCTCTTGAAACCCCAGGTGTTGTTCAGCGTGCCGGGTGTTTCCCAGTACAGGTCTTCGCCCTCGCCTTTGCCGGGGATCTTGTTGTCGCCAGGGACCCAGAAATCGCCGAAGTTGTTGCCCACGCGGCTGTTAATGAGACACGCGGGCTGGATATCATACGCCAGTTTGTAGAATTCGAAGCTCATCTTCTCCGGCATGTGCCTGGGCACGTCGTACCAGATTTCCTGCATGCCCGGAAATCGCTGGAGCAGCTCGCGCATCTGCGGCTTGGCCTTGGTCTCGATGTACTCCTCGAAGGACAGGGGCGAAGGGTCCCACGTGTTGGCCGGCCAGGACGCCCACTGGCCCGTGTCCTCGGGGTGCTTCTTTCGGTACTCCGCGACGCCTGCGTCTCCCCCATCCATCCAGTCGGTCGCATGAGAGTAGTAGATGGCGAACCGGACCCCGTGACGTTGGCAGGCCTGGTACAGCTCCATCATGGGGTCGCGCCCGAATGGTGTGACATCGATGATGTCGTACTCGCTGACCTTGGAATCGTACATCGCGAAGCCATCGTGGTGTTTAGGCATCGCGACGATATAACGCATGCCCGCTGCCTTGGCGAGTTGGACCCAGGCGTCGGCATCGAATCGCACCGGGTCGAATTGCGCGCACATCTGCTTGTACTCGGCGCGGGGGATCTGCGCGTGGTAGAAGATCCATTCACCGAGCCCCCCGATCTTCTGGCCCTTCCAGATTCCCGCCGGGCGCGCGTACGCGCCCCAATGCACAAACATGCCGAACTTGGCGTCGTTGAATCGCTCCAGCGCCGCCTGCTTGCTCGCGTGCATCTTCCGCCACGGGTCCGCGTACGCACCTGTCTGAGAGTAGCACACCCCGGAAAGCGCCGTCGCTGCCATGAGAGCCCAAGCCATTCGTCGCATATTCAAGACTCCTGCAAGGAGAACCACACCGGGCGATCAATCCACGTTCACGGTCGGTGGACGACGGCGAGACTGGATCGGAACTCGTACGCTCCGGCCGCCAGCTCGATCGCGGCGCAGCCGTTCTCGGTGCGCAGGTGTTTGAAGCCCTTGGCCTTCGCCAGTTCGCTGCCGCCTTCGGTGATCGTCTTTTCGTCGGCGGTCGGCAAGTACAACGTCGCCGTCGTGTTGGGCGGGACGGTGACATTCAGCGTCAGCACGCGGTCGTCATCGATCCGCCAGCGGCTCTCGATGCGGCCGTAGAGACAATCGTGATGCGCCTTGACCCATTTCAGCGAGGGATCGTCGATGAGGCCTGGCTTGACGACGAAATGCTGGAAGCCCGGACGATCCGGATCGGTCTTGATGCCAGCCAGACCTTCGATGAACCACGTCCCAACGTATAGGTACGAGCTGTGGCACAGCGAGTTGTCCATCCTCCACGATTCGGTGATCGCGGTGGCGCCGTTGCGGCGCATCAGGCCCCAGCTCGGGTACGTGTCCTTGTTGACCATCGGGAAGATCAGGTCCTGGCGGTCGGCGCCGAGCAGCGTCTTGAACAGGAACGCCCCGGCGGTGATGCCGGCGTGGATGTGACCCTTGCGCACGATCAGGATTTCCTTCTCAAGCCGGTCCCAGATCGCTTGTCGCAGCTCCTTCGGCGGCAGGTCCACCAGCAGCGCGATCGCCAGATAGCCCTGGAAGCCGTTGACGTAGCTGTTGTCTTCGGGCTTGAAGAACTTCGCGTGCACCGCGTGGCGCACCTGGTCAGCCCGCGCGCGGTACTTCGCGGCGGCATCCTTCTCGCCGATCACGTCGGCGATCTTCGCGGCCGTCTGGAGATTGAAGATCCAGTAGCAGTTGTTGTAGAACAGCGTCTCGATCGTGTCGCCGTTGACGCCCTCGGCGCCGGGCCAGAGCCAATCGCCCAAAAAGTCCCACTCGCCGCCCCACCGCACGAGCATGTCATCCTTGGCCTTGGTCTCGAGGAAGGCCAGCCAGCGCTGGATCGTCGGGAAGTTCACCCGGCAGATGCGCGTGTCGCCATAGCGTTCGTAGATCTCCCAGGGCAATGTCACGCAGTAGCCGCTCCAGCCGGGACCGCCCCCGCCCCAGTAGGTCGGCGCGGTGTAGGGCAGGTTGCCGCTCTCGACGGTGTCCTTCGTCGCGGCCTTGTCGCCGCCGGTGCCCCAGGCGCTCTCGCCGCCCTGCACGTCGCGCCAGTCCTGGGCCCACTTGGTGTAGAAGGCGCCGAGACTGAAATGGTTCAGCCCGCATTCGGTCGTCGCGTGGGCGTCGCCGCCGTAGCCCATCCGCTCGCGATGCGCGCAGTCGACGACGTAGCCGCCCAGGCTCAGGTCCTCAAACGTCAGCAACGTCGCATCGTGGACCCAGTTCAGCAATTCGTTGGAGCACTCGAAGCTCGACGCACTCGCGTAGTCGGTGCGCACCAGATGCGCGCGAATGTCATCGAGCTTGGGCTTGTATTTAAGCCCCTCGATCGTCACCCACTGACCGGTGAAGTAATTGAAGCGATTTCGGAACGTGCCCCGGCCCGTGGGGCCGATGACATACTTGCTGTGCAGCCGATGCGTCATGTCCGCCTTGGACTGCTCGGAGAACTTCATCTCGATAGTGTCGCCGGGCTCGCCTCGCAGGTCCATCTCGAACAGGCCGGTCATGTTCACGCCCAGGTCCACGCGGTACACGCCCGGTTTGG
>CAZNSM010000005.1:0-83141 GCA_964575615.1 uncultured Pirellulales bacterium
AGAAAGGACTCCATTCACGTCCCAAAACAATGTGCGAAAGATATCCTACGTTATCTCTGCAGACGGGCAAATGGACTTGGCGTCTATAGCCTGCACATAGAAAGGCCGCTGGGCAATTGAGAAATGCGGGGGTTTCGGTATAATCGGGGCATGATGGAATCGAAGGACAATCTAACCCCGGCGATGAAGCAGTTTCATCACTTCAAGGCCAAACACCCGGACTGCATCCTGTTCTTCCGCATGGGCGATTTCTACGAGACGTTCTTCGACGACGCCAAGACGTGCTCGAAGGTGCTGGGTCTGACGTTGACCAGCCGGGGCAAGAACGGTCCCGACCCGGTGCCGCTGGCGGGCGTGCCGTACCACGCGGTGGACGGCTATCTCAAGAAGATGCTCCAGGCCGGCTACCGCGTCGCGGTTTGCGAGCAGGTGGAGGACCCCAAGACCGCCAAGGGCGTGGTCAAGCGAGACGTCGTCCGTATCGTCACCCCCGGCACGCTGACCGACGACATGCTGCTGGAGGACAAGAAGGACAACTTCCTCTGCGCGATCCATCTCGACGCCAGGGGGCATGCTGTGATCAGTTGGGTCGATATCTCCACGGGACATTTCTTCGTGCAGCGGGTCGCCGAGCGCGACCTGCTCGACGAGTTGCAGCGGCTGTCGCCGGCCGAATGTCTCCTGGCCGACCGGCGGGGCGAGCTGTTCGACGCCGAGACGCGCCGGCTCGCGGGCGACGTCGGGCGGCTCACGCATGCGATCGTCACCGAGCGGCCCGGCTGGTACTTCGATCCCTATCAGGCCCGACAGCGATTGCTCAAGCACTTCGGCGCCGCGACCCTCGAAGGGTTCGGCATCAGTGACAGCGACCAGGACCTGATCCCGCCGGCCGGAGCGGTGATCGAGTACCTCAACGAGACGCAGAAGACCACGCTGGGCCACATCCAGAGCCTTCGCAAGATCAGCCGCCGGAACTTCCTCCAAATCGATCCGACCTCGCTGCGGTCGCTCGAAATTCTCCAGACGATTCGCAGCGAAACGCGCAGAGGCTCGCTGCTGACCTGCCTCGACGAGACGCTCACCGGCATGGGCGGACGCATGTTCCGCAACTGGCTGTGCATGCCGCTCTGCGATATCGATGCGATCGAGGCGCGGCAGGATGCCGTCGAGGAGCTGATGGGCGCGGCCGGCAAGCTAACCGAGTTGCGCCGGCGGCTGGCCAACATTGCGGACACCGAGCGGATCGCGGCACGCATCAGCACGTTCCGCGCCGGCCCGCGTGACATGCTGGCGTTGGCGAGCACACTGGGCCAGATCCCGGCGCTGCGTGAGCTGCTGGCCGGCTTCGAAACAGAGGCGAATGATGATTCGCCCCTGCTGCGGAGTCTGGCGGAGCGGTGCGACAGCATGGATGAGCTGGCGCACCTGCTGGAGACGGCCATCGACCCGGATTGTCCGACACACACGCGTGACGGTGGCTTCATCCGGCCCGGCTTTTCAGCCGAACTGGATCGCCTTCGCTCGATCTCCAGAGACGGCCAGACCTGGCTGCGCGATTACCAGAAGCAGCAGGCCGAGCGGACCGGCATCGCGAGCCTGAAGGTCGGCTATAACAAGGTCTTCGGCTACTACATTGAAATCTCGCACGTTTCGTCCGACAAGGTGCCGGCGGACTACGTTCGCAAGCAGACCATCAAGAACGCCGAGCGGTACATCACCGAGGCTCTGAAAGAATACGAGAACGAGGTCCTGACCGCGCAGGACCGCGCATTGGAGCTGGAGCAGCGACTGTTCGATGACGTCCGACAGGAGGCGGCCGGCTACGTGCCTCGCTTGCAGCAGCTTGCCGACACGGCTGCCCAGTGCGACTGTCTGGCGTCGTTCGCTCACGTCGCGGCCCGGCGCAGGTACGTCCGGCCGAAGATCACCACCGACACCCGGATCATCATCCGCGAGGGCAAGCACCCCGTCCTGGCCGAGACGCTGGGCGCCGAGTTCGTGCCTAACGACGTCGAGCTGGGCGGCGGCGCCGGGGATATCGCGGTGATTACCGGCCCGAACATGTCGGGCAAGAGCACCTACATCCGCCAGACCGCGCTGCTGGCGCTGATGGCTCAAACCGGCTCATTTGTCCCGGCCAAAGAGGCGGAGATCGGCCTGGTCGATCGCATCTTCACGCGAGTCGGCGCCGCGGACGAGCTGACGCGCGGCCAGTCAACGTTTATGGTCGAGATGACCGAGACCGCCAACATCATCAACAACGCGACGAGCCGCTCGCTGGTGATTCTCGACGAAGTCGGGCGGGGCACCAGCACGTACGATGGTCTGGCTCTGGCTTGGGCGATCACGGAGCACTTGGCGACGAAGGTGACGTGCCGCACGCTGTTCGCGACGCATTACCACGAGCTGACCGAGCTGGCCGAGCTGTTCGGAAACGTGCGCAATCTGAACGTCGCGGTCCGCGAGTGGATGGACGAGGTTGTCTTTCTGCACCGCATTCTGCCCGGCGGCACGGACAAGAGCTACGGCGTGCACGTCGCCAAGCTGGCGGGCATCCCCAAGTCGATCCTCCGCCGTGCCCAGGAAATCCTCGAGGAACTCGAATCCACCTTTGCCAGGGAGGCCACGAGCGACCGCCTCGCAAAGCACAAGACCAGGCAGCCCGAAGGGGACGCTCTGTTTGTCCAGAAGCACAAATCCGTCCTCGACCGCCTTGCCTCCATCGACCTCGACAATCTGACCCCCATCGAAGCGATCAACCTGCTCAACCAAATCAAGGCCGAAATCGCCGGCGAATGAACCCGCAGGGGGCGCACCGCACACCGGCCCCTGCTATGGCTCTTTGTAGACGCAGTAGGAGTCGGCCAGCAGGTCGTGCAGGGCGCGTTTTCTGGGGGTGAACCCGATGACGGTGCAGTCGACCATGAGCAGCAGCTTGATCAGTGGATTGACCGCATCCCAGTAGGTCTCCGTCCTGGTTTGGCTCAGTTCGATGAAGGAGGTGATTGTCTGCGGGGAGGAGAACAAGACCAGTTGGCGTGCCAGGTTGACACCGGCCGCCACGAGGAACGGAAACGCCCGGGCGTAGGCATAGAACAGGCCGAGCTTCTTGCCCTGGGCATTGATGACCTTGATCCTGCAGGCCATCTTGCCCAGCGTAGCCCCAAAGAAGGACTCCATGCAGGGTTTATACAGGAACGTCGGCACAACGCTGGCTACCAGCACGACCATGCTCTTGAGTGAGAGCGTATTCCAGAAGGACAGGATAACGATCGGAACGAACACCAGCATGTCAATGATATGCGCCCCGACCCGAATCCAGAACCCCGCCGGCCGTGCATAGCTCGCCATCGGTTCGCCGCAATGGGGGCAGAACTCCGCCCATCGCTCGGCTCCCTGTCCGCACTTCTCGCATTTCGTGGTATCCATGTCACCTCCTTGTCTCAACCAGCCAGTCCGCTATTCCCACTTCAGCACAACTGCCGGTTCGTTTTGCGCTTCCAGCGAGCGCAAAACCAAGAAAACGGATCATACATCAAGTGATTCCTGGAGCAGAGGCGATTGCATGCATTTCTCACGGTATGATCGACTCCAGTCAATCGGATGGTTGCCCATTCATTGCTGTGTATGGTGCCCGCTGCAGCGGGAAGAGGCAGATTACCCGTTGTGGGACATCGGCCACTGCCGCATCCGTGTCTCAAAGAACCCGGCCTTCTCACAGGCTGCGCTATGATCGTATAGACGCGCCGTCAGCGAGGCAAGGAGAAGATGGCATAACCGACGGCCGGCCGCCAGTCGTTGACAAGTCGTGAAGCAGTCCCTCCTGCCTGAGGCGGATGGCCTCCGGTCTACAGGTGGCCTTGGGCCGGGGAAAGGAAGCCTGTAAGGTTCGATTTGACAAGAGGTTAAGGTCGCTGGTGTGTGAGGCAAGCGAGATTCGGAGGGCGGGGTGTTGCGGCCGTGGACGGGGCGTTGTAGTATCGGCCCGGCTGATGGGCACATGAGGCAACCGGTCTCGGGAGTGGTTCAATGGAGCGTATGCTGTCGCGTCGTGAGGACAGTGGCTGGCGGGGGCGTCTGCCTGTCATCCTCGGTGTTGCATTTGCTGCGTTGGGCTTGGGCGGGCAGGCGGCCTCTGGTGGCATGCTGCAAGCCGAGTCGTTCCGTCACTATGTCGAGCAGTTCAATCGCGACGATGAGGAGTTGTACGCGCAGCACATCCCCAACGAGCGGGCGTGGGCGTTTCTCCGTCAGCAGATTCCGCTGTTCGAGTGTCCCGACAAGGACATCGAACGAACGTACTACTTTCGCTGGTGGACCTATCGCAAGCACCTCAAGCAGACGCCGGACGGATTCGTCATCACGGAGTTCCTGCCGCCAGTAGGCTGGGCGGGCAAGCACAACACGATCAACTGCGCCGCCGGCCACCACTTCTATGAAGGCCGTTGGCTGCACGATCCTGCGTACCTGGACGACTATGCCCGGTTCTGGTTCCGCAAGGGCGGCGCGGTGCGCAGCTACAGCTTCTGGGCCGCCGACGCCCTCTGGGCCCGATACATGGTCACTGGCAACGAGAATCTTCTGCTCGATCTGCTGCCGGACCTGATCGCTAATTACGGGCAATGGGAGAAGGATCGGCTCGAACCGGATGGGCTCTTCTGGCAGATTGACGGCCAGGACGGCATGGAAGTCTCGGTCGGCGGCAGCGGCAAACGAGCGACCATCAACTCGTACATGTATGGCGACGCCGTCGCGATTGCGAAGATCGCCTCACTCGCCGGCCGCCATGAGACCGCGAGCCGGTTCCGCGGGAAGGCGGAACGCATCAAGGCGTTGGTCCAGACCCGACTTTGGGACCGCGACGCTCAGTTCTTCAAGACTCTCCCGCGCGACCAGAATGACTTTGTGGACGTGCGCGAACTGCACGGCTATACGCCGTGGTATTTCAATCTGCCCGAGCGCGGATACGAAGGAGCCTGGAAGCAGCTCATGGACCCACAGGGTTTCTACGCTCCCTACGGCCCGACGACTACCGAGCAGAGGCATCCCGGATTCCGTCTGTCGTACGAAGGGCACGAATGCCAGTGGAACGGTTCCAGTTGGCCGTATTCCACCTCCGTGACGCTCACGGCCATGGCGAACCTGCTGAGCAACTACGATCAGCAGGTTGTGGACGAGGCGGACTACTTAGATCTGCTGAAGACCTACACCCGCAGCCATTACCTCACGCGCGACGATGGCAAGGTCGTCCCCTGGATCGACGAGAACCTCCATCCCTACACCGGTGACTGGATCGCGCGGACGCGCCTGAAGACGTGGAAGGACGGTACGTGGGATGCGGCCAAGGGCGGCAAGGAGCGGGGCAAGGACTACAATCACTCGACCTGCTGCGACCTGGTCATCACGGGCCTGGTCGGTTTACGTCCCAGGCCGGACCATCTCGTGGAAGTCCATCCGCTCGTTCCCTCGAACGCATGGGACTGGTTCTGCCTGGACAACGTCCTCTATCACGGACGTGTGCTGACCATCCTCTGGGATAGAACAGGCGAGAGATATGGACGAGGCCGAGGCCTTCGTGTGTTTGCCGACGGCGTTGAGATCGCTCGTTCCGATTCGCTTGAACGCGTCACGGGCGCGCTGAGCGGCACAAGAGAAGGGGTCTCGGCCGGTTGGATCAAACACAAGGGCAATCCCGTTCTTGGTGGCGCGCTCGGGACGTGTTTCGATGTGACGCTGCTGAAGGAGGGCGACACCTATCGCATGTGGTTCTCCTGGCGGCCGCAGCAGTCGGTGGCGCTGGTCGAGAGCGTCGACGGAATCCGTTGGAGCCAGCCGCAGATCGTCCTGGCGCCGAACCACAAGACCGACTGGGAAGGCGACATCAATCGACCCTCGGTGCTGAAGCGAGGGAACGACTATCACATGTGGTACACAGGTCAGGCGCGAGACCGGAGTTGGATTGGGTATGCGACCAGTCCCGATGGCGTCCACTGGACGCGCCGCTCGGTCGAGCCGGTATTGTCGCCTGTAGAGCCTTGGGAGAAGGGCGCCGCGATGTGTCCGCACGTGGTCTGGGACGAGGACGAACGGCAGTATCGGATGTGGTACTCGGCGGGGGACCAATATGAGCCAAATGCTATCGGCTACGCCACCAGCCTGGACGGCCTCCATTGGGCGAAGCACAAGGCCAATCCGATTTTCTCGGCCGATCCGGCCAGTCCGTGGGAGCAGCACAAGGTCACAGCCTGTCAGGTGATCCGGGCCGGCGATTGGCATCTCATGTTCTACATCGGTTTTCGCAACGAGCACCTTGCCCAGATCGGCCTGGCCCGCTCGCGCGACGGTATCACCGGCTGGCAGCGCCACGACGCCAATCCGATCATCTATCCCGTCCCAGACGCTTGGGATGGCGACGCCTGCTACAAGCCGTTTGCGATCTTTGATCAGGAGAACGACCGCTGGATGCTCTGGTACAACGGCCGCAAAGGCAACGTCGAACAGATCGGCTTGGCGATCCATCCCGGCTGCGATATGGGTTTCTCCGACCGGTGAGGCCGACTGAATTGCGGACCGAACCGGCAGAAAAGACGTTGCGTACGGCTGGGAATGGCGGCTTAATAGAGGGCAGGATGTGTGCGCCAGAGCGGCTGTAGCCGCGTGATGATTCCTTTTGGACGAAAGGGAGAACGCCCATGAATGTGGCGAAGAGATGGCTGTTGGGGTGGCTGATGGGTGTGACGATTCTGGGGGCCGGCTGTGCCGAAGTGGGGATCACCGGACGGCGGCAGTTCAATTTCGTCCCCGATTCGATCATCAACTCGCTGAGCGTCCAGCAGTATACCCAGTATCTCTCCGAGAACAAGGTTGTCGCCAATAGCCAGGACAGCGAGATGGTCAAGCGGGTCGGCAGCCGCATTGTCGCCGCCGTCAACGAGTACAGCAAGCAGAATCTGGAGAGGGATCCGTTCGAGGGCTATGAGTGGGAGTTCAACCTCGTTCAGGACGACGCGGTCAACGCCTTCGCCATGCCGGGCGGCAAGGTCGTCGTCAATACGGGCATCCTTCCCGTGACCCAGACTGAAGCGGGGCTGGCGGTGGTCGTCGGCCATGAGATCGCGCATGTTTTCGCCAAGCATGGGGCCGAGCGGATGACACAAGGGTTGGTTGTCCAGATGGGCGGGATGGCTCTGTCCGTGGCGCTCCAGAAGCAGCCCGAGGCGACGCAGAACCTCTTCGTCTCGTCGTACGGCTTGGGTACGCAGGTTGCGCTGCTGCTGCCGTTCAGCCGCCTGCACGAGAACGAAGCCGACCGTCTCGGCCTGATCTTCATGTCGATGGCCGGCTACGATCCGCAGACGGCGGTAGCGTTCTGGGAGCGGATGGCGGCGCAGAAGAGCGGTCAGCAAACGCCGGAGTTCCTCAGCACGCACCCGGCCGATTCGACGCGCATCCAAAACCTCAAAGAGCTGATCCCTGAGGCGATGGAGTATTACAGGCCCGCCAATTGACGTGCCGCTGCGCGTCCGGCCAGAGTCCCTGTGGAGAAGCACATCTGGAGGTTGTAGCCGCCGCAAGGACCGTCGACGTCGATCACCTCGCCCGCGAAGAACAGGCCCGCGCAGAGCTTCGAGCCCATCGTCTTCGGATCGATCTGACGCCGGTCCACGCCACCGCGGGTCACGGTGGCTTCGGCGATGGGCCGAGTTCCCGTCACGTGCAGTGGCGAGGCTTTCAAGAGTTTCAGCAGGGCCCTTCGCGTCTCCTTTCTGATCTGGCCTGCTGGGCTGTCTCCATCGCATCCGGCCAACTTGCAGAGCGTCGAAGCCAGTCGTCTCGGGACGAGATCGGCCAGGACGTTCGACACGGCTTTCCTCGCGCTGGTGGCCATCTGCTGTTGAAGCTGCCTGTCCAAGTCGGTCTCCTGAACCGAGGGTACGAGATCGATCTGAAGGGCAATAATGTGGCCTCCATCCGCCAGTTCGTCGGCCAGCAGACGGCTCATGTCCTGTGCGGCCGGCCCGCCGAGGCCGTCCTGGGTGAACACAATTGCCCCGCTCGACACGGTCTTTCGTGATGCGCCGGCCAGGCGGATACGCACGTCGGAAAGGGCGACGCCCGCCAGGTCGCCGGGCCATTTCTCGCGGGTGACCAGCGGCACCAGAGCCGCTTTCGGAGCGATCACCGCGTGCCCCAGAGCCGAAGCGAACCGGTAGCCGTCGCCGGTCGATCCGGTGCCAGGCCAGGACAGGCCGCCTGTGGCGACGATCAGACGTTTGGTGGCGACGACCTGCGCAGGGGTGGTAACGGCGAAGCCGTCATCCTGCAAAGTAACGTCGGTGACGGGACTATCGCACAACAGACGCACGCCGGATCGCTCGACCTCGTCCTGGAGGATTCGGAGCACGTCGGGCGCGCGGCCTTTCGCGGGGAACACGCAGCCATCCGGCTCGACCGCGGTGGGCAGGCCGCGATCGTGGAAGAACGTTCGGATCGCTTCGGGCGACATCTCATGAAGGCTGTGACGCAGGAATCGGCCCGCGTCGCCGAACGCGCGGGCGAATTCGTCGATGCTCGCATCGTGCGTGAGGTTGCATCGCCCACCGCCGGTGACCAGGAGCTTGCGTCCGGCAGCGCGATTGGCCTCCAGCACCGTCACGGAGATGCGCTCTGACACGGCGCCGATGGCCGCCATCAGTCCCGCTGGTCCCGCTCCGATTACACAGATGTCGGTCTTCATGTTGTGATTGCCTTCATCAGCCGGCTCCGGCCAGCACTGCGAACGCCAGTGTAAGCAGGGTTCGAGTCATGAGGAATTCCTTTCCATCGCGATGGGTGATTCATGCCCGATCGAGCCTCTATTGTCGCCGCCGACGGCTCGCAAATCAAGTCACATGCAGCGGAAGCAAACCCCCGCACCCTGCAGGTCAATAGGCCCACGCGGAGCTGTGGAGGAAAAGACTTGCAGGTGACCGGCGCCGATGCTACAATGCTACCGGTTGGCCGTCGTATCACTTCGATGGAGTGAGGGCCATACCGGAATGGGGGCTTGCAGGGCCTGTTCTCAGATAAAACCCGTCGCACTTCATGTCGGGCCACGAAGCGGTCGATAGCTGCTTCATGGCAGATTCGAAACGCACGAGCAGTACTCGGCCTGGCTGGAGAGGTGTGCCTCGCAAGGGGCGCACTGGGACCGAGGAATTTGCCAAGGTGAAGCATACAGGATTCGTTCGCATCTGCCTGACGGTAGCCGCCATGGTCGTGCTGCACCAGTCCGGCGCCCGGTGTTTCGGTGAAACGCCGCAGCGTCCCGGCGTTTCCACCGGCGGTCAGGTTTTCTCGTCATCGGCGCTGTATCGGACCAGCCATTTCCTGGTGTCCTCCGGCGATGCTTCACCCACTTCATCTGCCCTTGGCGACCTCCTGGAGATGATCCACGCCAGACTTCTACACGCGATGGCCCGGCACGGTCTGGCGCTCGACGTGCCAAGTCAGCCCCTGATCTGGGTGTGTTCCGACGATCGAGGGCAAGACCGTCGGCACTCGCTGAGCGTGGAACATGTCGGTGCGGTTTTCCGGGAGGCGTACTACTCGACCCGAACCAATCAGGTTGTGCTGTGCTCTGAGGGATTGATCGAGGTTCGAGATGCCGAGAGGACCGACGCTTCACCACTTCTGGTGGAGAGGGAATCGAGATTCCCCGATGGATCGTACGCCTTTCCGGCGTCGTCTGGACTCGTGCTCATGCTCACGCACGAAATGACGCACCAACTGGCCTACAACAGCGGGCTTCAGAAACGCGGAGTAATGTACCCCCTGTGGGTCTCCGAGGGGCTGGCCACCTTCTTCGAAGGCAGCGCCCTGCCGCAATGGGACCCGATCGGCAACACGGCCCGGCGGCGGACACTGGCAAAGCTCCACGCCGGGGGGGCTCTACTTTCTTTGCGTGAGTTGTCGGTCCTGGCCGGCCCCGATGCGCTCGGTTGCTCGCCGGCCGATGTCTATGCCCAGTGCTGGGGGCTTCTTGCGTTTCTGCTGACGCACCATCCGGACGAACTGTCCGCCTATCTGGGCGATCTTGCCACCTCTCCGGTGGGGCGCCGGTCCTCTGTCACTCTACGACGCGATTTCGTCCGGCACTTCGGTTCGATTGGCTTGCTCGAACAGGACTGGCTGAAATATGTGGCCGACCTGTCCAGCGAAACCAGTGCAATCGGCGGGTCGGTCGCGACGGCCGTCGGTCTCTGACGGTTCATCATCGCCGCCTTGCCAAATCACATCACATCTGCCGGTAGGCAAAATGCTCGGGAAGAATGAGGCGTACGCCTGAGCAACTGCACCGCATCATCCTCGTATCTGGTTCCTGACAGCAGAAAGGTGAAGCCGTTCTTCACCGGTAGAGATTCAGGACAATGTGTGGAGGGGAAAACCGGAAAACAGATAAGGAGATTCGATCATGTATCGTAGGCTCGTATCAGGGATGAGAGTCGGCTGCGTGGCAGTGGTAATACTGCTCTGGACGGCCGTATTGGTGACTGCCGAGACCTCGCAGAGCGAAACACCGTGCCGCATGAAGGGCGGCGATGAGCCGAAGATGAGTTCCAAGGCGGCGTCCGAGTCGACAGACGTCTGGATGGAGTCGGACAGCATCGTGGCGACGCAACCGGCCTACCAGCGGCTTGGCCAGGTGATCGGCAAGACCGTTCTGGGCAGCCGGGGCGAGAAGCTTGGCCGTATTGAGGATGTTGTTCTGGACAGTCGCGGTGATTCGATCAGTTACGCGGCCCTTTCATCCGGCGGATTCCTCGGTCTTCGCACCAAGCTCTTCGCCGTACCGTGGTCCGAGTTCTGCAGGCATCCGGAGAAGGACGCCTATGTCCTCAATGTGAGGAAGGCGTACCTCGATAGCGTGCCGGACTCGGCGGCGGACTATCAGATCCGTACGCCGTACTGGGCCGAGTATGCCGGGACGTCAGTTTTCTCGGAGGAACACCAGGCCGGGACGTCTGATTCAACGGCCTTTGCCGGCGCGGCGGGTTTCCCGAAGAACCGCTGGCCCGACCGGGCGGATGAAGACTGGGTGGAGAAGATCAGTACGCTGTACCGCGAGGGGCATTACATGTCCGGCCCGAGCTATCGGGAATCGCCGTCTCGACAGACAGGGATGATGGCAGCCGACAACCGGTTGCCCGTCGACTCGCGCAGGGTGACGCAATTGATTGGAATGTCGGCCAAGGACTTGCAGGGTCACACACTGGGCCGTCTGGACGACATCGTCGTCGATACCACGAGTGACAAGGTGACTTACGGCGTCGTGATTCTGAAGACGACCCCTTGGGCTCTCGATCGGGACCTGGCCCTCGTGCCATGGGGCGCGATCGAGGTAGTGCCGCCATTGCACGCGGTGCGGATTGATGCCGATGCACCGATGCTGAAGGCTGTGGCCTTCACTCGCGCCGAGGGTTTCCCTTATCTGGGTGACCCGTTGTACGCCCGCGGTATCGAAACGCGATTCGAGGCGACCCCGTATTGGGAAACGCTTGGCTACATTCCAGGCGAAGGCCCCATGGCCGAAGAGATGAAGCCCAGCCGCTCGGATAGAGACCTCGATGTCTCGGTGTGGAGACCGGACAGCGAGTACAACCGGTGTTTTGATCCTGGCTTGGTCACGACGGTCCGCGGGACGATCCGAAGCATAGGAGTCTTTCGTCCCGGCCGCAATGCGGTGGAGGGGCTTTCGCTCAGCGTCAAGACCCGTGAGGGCCCGACGTGGGTGATCCATGCAGGGCCTCGCCCCTTCATGGAAAGCCAGGACATCTCGCTTCACTTCGGCGACGAAGTGACTGTGATGGGAGCGCCGGCCCGGATCGCCGCCTGGAGCGGTGAGGTTCTGATGGCCTCGACAATCCAGAGCGGGGATGTGACGTGCCGTCTGCGTGACGCCAACGGCGCCCCACAATGGGACGTCGACAACCTGGCCCGTCCCGCGTCCGAACGGTAGGAGTCTGCCCGGACGAGGCAGACGGCGGGGTTCGACACCGCGTCAGCACTTGGCAGGCGATGCGGCAGTGTGGATGGAGTGTCCACACTGCCGCACGGCTTTGCGCGCCCAAGGCGTTGAATCTTCGCCTTATGACTAGTGCATGATCTTAGCGAGAAGCTAACGATATCCTAATCCGACGCCAACGCAAGGGTGCTAAAGTCTTCTACAGCAATGGGTTGCTTTGGAGAGACGTGGCGTCGAAGGCTCTGTCTCGCGGCTGGGTCGTCATCAATCGGCGCCGGGAGAGGCCGGGAATCTGCATCATCCTATGGACTTGTGAGGGTGTCCCGACCGATACAACAAAGGAACAAGTTGGGTCGCTCCGCAAGGTAGAAAGGTCGTTGTGAATTGCAGGGACAGGTTCAATAGGACAATCGCACTGGGCGTCGCGTGCCGTTTTGAGAAGGAGCACGCCCTTTGTGTGAGCAGGCTGGCGCTTCGGTTGTTCGATCAACTCCGGCCGCTCCACGGCATGGGCAACACTGAGCGGAGATGGATTCATGCCGCGGCCCTTCTTCACGACATCGGCAAGAAGCAGAGTCCGAGAGGCCACCACAAGGCGGCGCGCGACATCATTATCGGCTCTTCGGAATTGCCGTTCCGACGGCACGAGCGGGTCATGATTGGTCTGGTCGCCCGTTACCATCGCGGACCGTTGCCCAGCAAGCGGCACTCTTACTTCAAAGATCTGGAGCCGGATGATCGGCACTATGTGGCCAAGCTGGCAGCGCTGTTGCGTCTCGCGGACGGACTGGACAAGGCACGGGCCGGTCGGGTGAAGGACCTGCGTTGTAGAGCACGGTCTGGTTCCGTGAGGCTGACGGTGTTCGGCCACGGCGCGTCGCGCATCCGCAGGAGCCTTCCCAAGGCGGATCTCTTCGAGAAGACCTTTCGCAAGCGTGTGGCGATCGAGGTCGAAACGGCCCGCGGGCGCCGCCGCTTTGGCCTTGATTCGGCGGCCGGGGCGGCGTATGCTTCCATACGCTGAGAATTGAACGGAACAGATTCGTCGAACGAGGGATACCGTGGGACGTCTGGTCATTCTCTCCGGGCCATCCTGTGTGGGTAAGGGGCCGCTCTACACGGCGTTGAAGAAGTTTCACCCCGATGTCGCCGGCCGGCTGGCCAAGTTCGTGCTCTATGACAGCCGGGCGCCGCGCCCGGGGGAGGTGGATGGGGTCGATTTTCATTTTCGAAGCCGCCAGTTCATCGAGAGCCTCCGCGACCAGTCGCACTTCCGTGTTTTCGAGGTCCGCAGCGACCTTCAGGCGATGGATACGCGCGAACTGGAACTGCGATGCGCCTCGGACGAAGCCCGCGACGTGTTCTTTGAAGGCAATCCGTTCATTGGTTCGGGGCTGCTCGATCTCGCAGAGACGCTGCGCGTTCCGGTTCTGAGCGTCTTCCTATCGCCGCTGGCGGCCGAGGAGATCGTGGAATTGAAGGCGCGGACCCCGAGCGTGTGTCTGCCCGAATTCGTCACCGACGTCATGCGGCGCAAGCTCCTCCGCCGCACGGCAAGACAGAAGGGGATTCTTTCGCAGAAGGATCTGGAGAACATCGAGGTCCGTGCGGCCAGCGCCTGTGGGGAGATGCGACAGGCGTGGCGGTTCGACCACGTTATTCCCTGCCATGACGGCGAAGACAGCGAGCATTGGGACGCATTCTACTACCCGATCGGCGACGCGCGTCGGGCCCTGGCCGCATTGGTCGCTTTGCTTGAGGGCAGCGGATCCGCTTGGGCCGAGAAGTGGTCGCAGGAGTTGATGGCCTGACGTTTAATGGCGCCGGCGATGGAACCGATGGAACAGAACCGACAACACGCCAAGCCCGGCACAGGGGCCGCCGATCCGAGTTACCGGCTTCTGGCCTGTCAGTACGTCAGCGCACAGCTCGATGCGCTGGTGGAGGAAATGCGCGGTGTCAGGGAGAACAAGGACCCTGAGCCGGTACACCAGATGCGAGTGGCGTCGCGGCGGTTGCGGGCGGCGCTGGGCATGTTTGCCGAGTGTTTCGATCCGAAGAAGACCGCCGCGTGGCGAAGACGGCTGCGAAGGCTGACCCGAGGGCTTGGCGCAGCCCGCGACCTCGATGTGCAGATCGCGTTTGTGCAGCGGGTCCTCGCCGGCCTGGATGCGAAAGACCACCGGCGCCGTCCGGGCGTCGAGCGTCTTCTGCTGCGGCTGCGGCAGGACCGCGACGCCGTGCAGCCCAAGGTCGTCGAAGTGCTGGACGCGCTGAACGAGAGCGATACGCTGGCCGACATGCACGGCGAAGTCGAGAAGTCCCGGTTCCTCTTGAGGACGCACGACGTGCCCCTGCGAAGCCCGGTTGTGTTGGAACGGGCGGCTGCTCATATCCTGCGGCGCAAGGGCGAGTTGTTGGCGGTGGAGCCTGCGCTGAGCGATCTGGAGGATATCGACGGACATCATCAGGTCCGCATTGCCACCAAGAGGATCAGATACACGATGGAGATCTGTGTTCCAGCCTTCGGCAAACAGCTCGATGGGGCGATTGGCGCCGTCAAGAAGGTGCAATCGCTTCTGGGAGACGTTCACGACTGCGACGTCTGGGTAAGAAACCTGACAACGTTCATCGAAGAGGAGCGGAATCGCACGGTCGAATACTTCGGACACGCCCGGCCGTTCCACCGCCTGAGGGATGGACTTGAATTCCTGCGGGACGAACGCGCCAGGCACCGGCAGCAGGTCTTTGCCGAGTTGCTCGAACACTGGCAACACCTTTGCGCCGAAGGGTTCTGGGAAGGCCTGGAGGCGCTGCTGCAACCGGACGGCGCGGCTTCGGCATCGCCGCAAGTCGAATCGCAGGATGAGCCGATTCATGGCACGGAAGACACGATCGACGAAGATCGCGCTGCTCAGTGACATCCACGGCAATCTGCCGGCGCTGGAGGCGGTGCTCGAGGATGCAGCGCAAGAAGGGATCGCCGGGATCTGGAATCTCGGAGACATGCTCGGATATGCGCCGTTTCCCAACGAGGTTCTCCGGAGGCTGCGCGAAGTCGGGGCGGTCAGCATCGTCGGCAACTACGATCGGAAAGTCCTCGATTTCGCGAGTAAGGCAGGCGCGTGGAAGCGCACAAAGCCTCCCGCCAAGTATATCGCATTTCAATGGAACGACTCCCATCTGGAGGGCAAGAGCCGCCGCCTTCTGCGATCTCTGCCGGAGCAGGTGCGCCGTAACGTCAAGGGATTCGACGTGTTGATGGTGCATGGCAGTCCGGCGTCGATCGACGAGCTGATCGGTTCGACCACGCCCCGGCAGCGTCTGGCGGAGCTGGCGCGGGCCGCCCACGCCGACGTTGTCGTGTGTGGGCATTCTCACGACCCGTTTGTCCGCCGCGTGGGGGAGGTGTGGTTCGTCAACCCCGGCAGTGTCGGACGTCCGGAAGGAGGGGACTGGCGGGCCTCGTATGCGATCCTGGAGTTCTCGAAGGAAGACCTGAACGTCGATCACCGGCGCATCGCCTACGATATCGACCGCGTGGCGCGGGCCGTCCATGCCGCAGGTCTTCCGAAGGGATTTATCGACGTGTTCCGCAAGGGCAAGAGCCTGGACCAGCTCCGCGGCAACCCTGGATCATCCGATGCGCGCAGGCCGAGGCGCGCGGACACAGAATTGCAGACGGTTCTGGCCCTGGCGCAGCGCTGCCGATACGAGCGCGCGCACACGCATCAGGTCACGAGACTGGCGTTGATGATCTTCGATGCATTGGAAGAAGTCCACCGGATGGGTGTGCGGGACCGAAGCCTGCTTCACTACGCGGCGTTGCTGCACGACATCGGCTGGGCGGAAGGTCCGCAAGGGCACCACAAGGCCTCCATGCGGTTGATCCTGTCCGATTCCGGCCTGCCGTTCGGGCGGGCCGAGCGGCAGATGGTTGCCCTGATAGCGCGCTATCATCGCAAGGCATTGCCCAGCGAGCGGCATGAACATTATCGGAACCTCGACAGGGCCGATCAGCATCGAGTGTGCATGCTGGCTGGTATCCTGAGAGTGGCCGATGGTCTCGACCGCAGCCATAACAGCATCGTGCGAGGCGTTCAGTGCCGGGTATCGGACCGCCGGATTGTCTTGGTCTGCGACGTGCGAGAAACCGCTCAGGCAGAACTGCGGAGTGCGGCGGAAAAAGCCGATCTGTTTCGTGAGGCCTTTGGAAGGTCTCTGGTGTTGAAAACCGCCTCCGGCCGGGGGTAGCGCAGCAGGGGCGTCGTTGCCGGGACTGTCAGCGCGGAAGGCCCCCTGCGTTCTGACAAAGCAGCACAGATATGCCGACGAAAGACAAGAAGCACAAGACGGTCAAGTCAGCCGAGACGATGGCGGTCATCGACATCGGGTCGAATTCCATCCGCATGATGATCGGGCAGGCGTTGCCGGACGGCAGGCTCGAGATCGTCGAACGTCTGCGCCGGGCGGTGCGTCTCGGGCAGGACGTTTTCCGCACCGGACGGATCCGGGCCGAGACGATGCGCAGCGCCGTTGGCATTCTGCGTGACTACCGGCACGTCCTGAACACCTATGGCGTTCAGCGAATTCGCGCCGTGGCCACCAGCGCTGTGCGCGAAGCGGCCAACGGCGACACCTTTGTCGACCGTGCCCTGATGGCCGCCGGACTCGAAGTGTCGGTGATCAGCGTGACGGAGGAGGGACGACTGACCGTTTCGGCGGTGCGCGAGGCGCTGGGGGAGAAGCTGTTGCGAAGGGGCAAGGCGCTGGTCGTGGAGGTGGGCGGCGGAAGCACCGTTCTGAATGTGCTCAGCCATGGAGAGATCACGGCGTCGCAGAGCCTTCCCACCGGCTCGGTTCGGATGCAGGAGGTGCTGGCCACCACGACGGAACGCGCCGACCAGGCCGCTCGTCTGATTCAGCATCAGATTACCAGTGCGATCGCGGCCTTCCGCAGTCTTCTGCCGCTCAGGAGCGTGCAGACGTTCATCGCGGTCGGCGGAGATGCCCGATGGGCGGCCGCGCAGGTGGGCAAACCCCTGAAGACAGAAGACCTCGTGACGGTTTCTTCGAAGGCTCTGGGCAAGCTGATCGATCGCTGCCGGCTTCAGACGGCCGATGAGCTGGCGCGATCCTACAAGATCCCGTACACCGATGCCGAGACCATCACACCGGCTCTGCTGGTCTATCAGGTTCTGCTGGAGACCACACGGGCCGACCGGATGATCGTGTCGGATGTGTCCGTACGCGACGGTCTGCTCCTGGACCTGGCGCGCAGCGCGGCAGGGAAAGCGGACGACTCGGCCTATCGAGAGATCATTCAGTCGGCCCGAAGCATTGCGCAGAAATATCAGGTGGACGCCGGTCACGCGGAGCAGACGCGCCACTTGGCGGTGCAACTGTTCGATCAGTTGGCAGGCGAGCATCGGCTGGGGGAACGTCACCGGTTCCTGCTGGAAGTGGCGGCCATTCTGCACGAGGTCGGGACGTTTGTGGCCAGTCGGGCGCACCACAAGCACAGCTTCTACCTGATCGCCAACTCGGAGATTGTCGGATTGACCCAGGACGAACTGGCGGTGGTGGCTAACGTGGCGCGCTACCATCGTCGCAGCCGGCCGAAGCCGTCGCATCTGGACTATATCTCCTTGCCGCGCGAGCGGCGGATGATCGTGAACAAGCTGGCGTCGCTGCTGCGCGTCGCCGAGTCACTGGACAGCAGCCGGACGCAGCAGATCCGGAAGCTCCAGTCACGAATCGACGGCAGCAGTCTGATCATCTCCGTCAAGGCCGGCGGCGATTTCACGCTCGAACGCCGTGCTCTGGCCGAGGTGGGGGATATGATGCTGGATATTTACGGACTGGAGGTCCGGCTGGAAGAGACGAGCCGGCCGTAACCGTCCCGCACGGAGCCTGCAGAAGGGTGCCATGGGAAAGAAAGACCTGAGATCACCGGACCTGTTCATCAATCGAGAGTTGAGCTGGCTGGAATTCAACGACCGGGTCCTTCAGGAAGGACGCTCGGAGATCGTGCCGTTGGGCGAGCGGCTGAAGTTCCTGTCCATCGTCAGCTCCAATCTTGATGAGTTCTTCATGATCCGTGTGGCCGGCCTCAAGCAGCAGAAGGCGGCGGGCGTGAGGAAGAGGGAGCCCAGCGGTCTGACGCCGTCCCAACAACTGTTCTTCATCAGCGGCAAAGTCCACGAGATGATGACGCAACAGGCGGCCGCGATTGCCGATGCGCTCGCCGAGTTGAAACCTCACGGTTTTCACCTCGTCCGGCGTCAGGACTGGACGCCCAAGCAGCGTCAGTTCCTGGCCGGCTTCTTCGCTTCGGAGGTGTTGCCGGTGCTGACGCCGCTGGCGGTGCAGGATCTCGATCCATGCCCGTTGCTGCCCGGGCTGCAACTGTTCGTGGCGGTGCTGGTGTCCGCATCCCGGACGAGTCCGTCGCCGCAGAAACTCGTGGTCATCCCTGTGCCGGGCTCGCTTCCCCGTTTCGTGAACATCCCGGCCGAGCAGGGCGTCTATGTTGCCCCCTTGGAGGAGATCATCCTCGACAATGCGCGGGCCATGTTCGGCGGATGCCGGATCGGCAGGGAGGCGGTTTTCCGCATCACGCGCGATGCCGATGTAGCCATTCAGGAAGACGAGGCGGCGGACCTGCTCAGTATGGTGCGGGACGCCGTGCATGCCCGGAAGCACCGTGGCGTGGTCCGCCTGGAGATCAGCGCCCGACCCGATCCTCGCATCAGGCAGTGGCTCAGCTCGACGCTGCGACTGCTGCACCATGACATCTACGAGATCGACGGTCTGCTCGATGCGCGGGCGTTGATGCAGTTGATTGACATCCCGCCGGTACAAGGGCTTCGCGCCGGCGACTGGTTTCCGCAAGAGCCGGCGGACCTGATCGGGGCGGAGGAGCTCTGGCCGGCGATCCGGGAGCGCGACGTCATGCTGTTTCACCCGTATGAGCGGTTCGATCCGGTCATTGAGATGGTGCAGAATGCGGCCGACGATCCCGCTGTCCTGGCGATCAAGCAGACCCTCTACCGGACCAGTGGAGATTCGCCCGTTGTGCGCGCCCTGGCCCGCGCCGCCGAGAACGGCAAGGAGGTGACCGTTCTGGTGGAGCTGAAGGCCCGTTTCGACGAGGCCAGGAACGTCAACTGGGCCAGGCAGTTGGAGGACGCCGGATGCCATGTGATCTACGGTATCGCGGGCTTCAAGACCCATGCCAAGGCGCTGCTCGTGATCCGTCGAGAGACGGGCCGCCTGCGTCGCTATGCTCATCTGAGCACGGGCAACTATAATGACCGGACCGCCAGGCTCTACTCGGACATCGGCTTGATGACTTGTGATGAAGAACTGGTGTCGGATGTTGCGGCGTTCTTCAACCTGCTCACCGGTCTGTCCGAGGCGGTCCAGTGGCAGCAACTGGTCATCGCGCCTACCGACCTGCGTACGAGACTTAAGGATCTGATCAAGCGGGAGATCCAGGTCTCGACGCCGGACCATCCGGGCCTGATCATGGCCAAAATCAACTCGCTGGAGGACCAGGACGTCTGCCGGGCTTTGTACGAGGCCAGCCAGGCGGGAGTGGATGTCATGCTCAACGTCCGCGGGATCTGTTGCTTGCGGCCCGGGATCGAAGGGTTCTCCGAGCGGATAGGCGTGCGCTCGATCGTGGACCGCTATCTCGAACACGCTCGGATCTTCTACTTCGCCAACGGGGGCCACGAGGAAGTCTATCTCAGCAGCGCCGATTGGATGCGACGGAATCTCGACCGACGGCTTGAACTGCTGTTCCCCGTCCGGGATTCGAGAATCCGCCGACGCCTTATCGGCATCCTTAAGGTCTTTTTCAAGGATAACGTCAAGGCCTGGGAACTGCTCCGCGATGGGCGGTATCGTCGCGTCGCTCGCAAGGGCCGGGTGATACGCGCGCAGAAGACGTTCCATGAAGATGCTGTGGCGGCGGTGCGGACGGCCGAACGCGGGACGCACCGGTTTCGCCCACGAACGCGTCCCACGGGATGAACGAACGCACGCCGTGAATCAGGATGTGTTATCGGTCGCTCGGCCGATCTATGAGCATTTCCACGCCATACGGCGCGGGCATCCTGATTTGAAGGCGAACGAGTGGGCAATCGGCTCCGGATTAGTCATACTTTGAACGGCGTCCCAGTTGCTCCTCCTTGACCAGGACGATGCCGGGATTGCTCCGTAGCGATATGCTCGGGCGGTCCTTCTGCGATCAAGTCGGCGAGGGAATCGGACGACTGTACAGGGTGAACCATGACCTACTTGGAGATACGCCAGATGGATCAGAGCAACGAGCGCCGGCAGGAAAGGAGACTGGGCTACCAGTGGCCGGTCTGGTTCAGCGAGGATTTTGCCGAAACGCTGTGTCAGGGACTGATGAACGATGTCTCCAGCGGTGGCATTGGGTTCAGTTGTGGGCCGAACGATCGCTGCCCGCGCAAGGGCCAGCATCTGACGGTTCGCTTCGGCATTCCCCGGTTTGAGGGGGATGATCCGACGGCAACGGTCAATATGACGCGGACCGGCCGCGTTTGCCGGGTCGAAAACGGCGACTGCGGAACGCATCGGATTGCCATGGAATTCGATGTGCCCCTGCCGTTGCGACCTGCCGAGGTCTCGACCCTGAATTCCCTCTGCAGCAGCGATCCTGAGTAGTCCCGTGTTGCGGCACAGATCCACCCGTGAGGACGTCCGCCACGAACCGTTCGTCACGATGGGCGGTTGGATTTCGGTGGGGTTCTCTTGGGCGCAACGCGCGTGCCCGTCCGCTTGGCCTTTTCGGGCTGGGCCATCTTGGCGTTGCTGTGCGAACATTTCTTCCGTTTGGCACTGACCTGTCTCGCCGTGCCGCATTTCTCTGGGACCGTTCGGGCACGACGGCGCGTGCTCGTTGTGGCTTTCTCTGTCAGCAGCTCCAGTGTGTCCGTGGCACGAGCCGGCGGATCCGAAGCACCTGTTCCGACCTCTGTGTGCGATGCCTGCGCCTCTTGGGTCGGGTCAGGACCTCGAGGTGTTGCAGGCAGCCTCAGGTCTTCGGCCGGCTCGGCCGGTGGGTGTGCCGCCATCGTCTTCTGGAGTTCGCTGATGATGATGTCTTTTTCCCGGGATATTCGGCGGCTCTCGTCCAGACATCTCTGGATATGGGCCAACTGCTGTTTGACGGCTACGAATTGGCTGGCCAAGGACGTCGATTCGAGATCTGGTTCCAGATCGAGGATGTCTTTGACCACCTGAATGGGTTTGGCCAGAATGTCAAGCAATTCCATAACTCCTCCTTCTCCGGGACACGGCTGTGTCCGCGTTGGTCCATGCGTCGGCTTCCTTGAACGCGCTGTTGAAGCGTTCCCCCATATAGATTCTACCAACTAATCATGCGCAGGAGCCGTTGTGGAGACTACGTATTCTCACCCGTCCGATATTCACCGGCGTCAACGATCCTGCTCTGGGCCGCCGAAACACAGGTACCCGGGCTGCCCGGGTCAGACGGACTCCGCGACGAGGTCTGGTGAAACAGCGACTTGACCGTTCGAGTGGTCTTGCGCCCAGGCATCGAGGAAATCGCCGATGGTGCCCTCGCTGCACTTCTGTTTATACACCGTGAACGGCCTGTTTCCGAAGATGTCTGTCATCGTACGTTGGACCTCTGCCGGCTTCCAGCCCAGTTCTTCTTCCATCTTCCGGCGGGACAGGGGTAGTCCATCGCCTGAAGCCGTGGGAGACCCGTGGTGCTCGATCAGTCTGGTCAGCAGTTGCCGCTGAGCGCTGATCTGATCCACCTTCGTGTTCGGTCTTGGTCGCGGCAGCACCAGCCGCGTGCCTGAGGTATGCAAGCTCGGCGTCGCCGCTGACGCAGCGGTTCCCTTCGTTGCGAGCCCTTGGAAGTACGTGTGATAGGGCTCCTTTGCCACTTGTGGCTCTGAATGGGAATCGGCCGGTTCCTCTTCCTTGGGCTCTGTTGTTTCGCCAACAGCCTGGTCTTTGCTCTGGGGACTTTCCGACAAGTCTTGGTTGAGTGGCGGGCCACTGCCCTCGCATTGGGTCGGCACGTTCTCGTTGCGATCCTCATCCCGGCACGACTCTACTGCCGAAGGCACCTCGTCAGCGCCCTGTTCGGATTGCGGCTCCTGGCTCAGTTCGACTTCGCATTGGGTCGGCACGTTCTCGTAGTGATCCTCATCCTGGTGCGACTCCACTTCCAACGACGCCTCGTCAGCGTCCTGCTCGGATTGCGGCTCCTGGCCTGGTTTGCTGTCCCGACACCCATCCGCGCAAAGGCGGCGGTCTTCCTGATGCCTGGGCGGCAGACTCTCTCCCGCAGGCTTCGGAGTGTCGTGGTCATTGGGTTTCGCTACCGCGCACGCAGTGTCAGCCGGGTGCGTGTCGTCCGCTGCCCGCTGGTTCTGGGGAGTATCTGGTATGGACGGGACCACAGGAGCCTGTGTCGTGCCTGAACTGTCGCGCTGCGGCGCCGGCGCGTGAACGGCTGTGTCGGCGGTGCGTTGTTCGGGCGGCGTACTCCGATCCTGCGATGCATGGTTCTCAACGGGCACGGTCTGGGTCCATTTCACGGACCGGGGTTGTAGCGGGGTTCGTGGTGATCGCGCCGTCGGCACGTCGGACAACCTGGCTTGCCCGTCGCCGGAACGTTGTGTCGGCCACATGGAGGCAATGATCTCCTGGCCGGGGTTCTTGCCCCCCAGGATCCTCGCCTCGCGATACGCGGATTGGAGCCTGGTCAATAACTGGTCCAACCTGTCAACATAGGTCCACTCGAGCCGCAACACCTCCTCGCCCATGTGCCGGTCCATGAAGATGTCCTCAATGTCGCCGAGCAGGCCGGCGCAACGCGGATTGCCTGACAGCGATTTCTGCACAGCCTCGATGTGCCGAAAGATCGCCTTGAGGCGACTGGCTTCCGCACGCTGCACCAGCCAACAGGGCTCCGCCTCGCAGGGAGGCTTCGACGATCGGATGGGCTTCGATGTATCCCGTGGCCATGTGTAGAGGAGCTCTTCTTCATAGGGATGCGGCAGGGCCGACGTCGCTCGGGTCCACGACCTCTTCTTGATCTGGGCACCCGCCGTCCATTTGAAGTTGCAGACGATGCCTCCTCCGTCCCGTTTGGGGACGACCCTGAGACGGCCGAGAGTCTGGCCCGGATGCACCCGGAGCAATGTCGGCTCCCCCCAGGCCTTGCTGGAGAACAGCATATACGGGCCTTGGGCGGGGATTTCGTTAACGATGATCAGGCGAGCCTGCCGCAGCATGCAGACCAGCGCCGCGATGTGTTCGGTCGCATGAAGACCAGCGTCCAAGCCGGCAAACTGGAGCACGATGGCCGATATCATGTCCTCAAGGATCAGGCTGGAGCGGTGGAGGAGGCGGGCTCCGGCGTCGGTCTTCATGAGGTTCGCAAACGCCTTTCGATCGTTCCTGGAGACGGTCCCTTCCAGAAACTTCGGATTGTTCACATACGTGAGCACCTGCTGTGCGAACGCGTCGCCGTCCAGCGGCGGGCCTCCCTCGCGCCCTTGCAGGGCCTTGAGCCAGAATTTGAACCAGTTCGGCTCATTCTTGAGGTGCTCCTCGTATGCATTGGCATGGAGGGTCCGCCTCTTGTAATCCACGTACCGCAGCGCTTCAAAGTCGAGTTCAGATGCGAGGGCATCCAGATGGGCGTTGAACGTGAAGATGCCGGATGGTGATTCCTTCTCTGTCAACCACAGAGAGAACAACAGGTGCGCGCAATGCGAGAGAAGGAAGTACATCTTCTCAGGAAACACATGCGCATGACGGTCAAACTTGTAGTAGCGACGCACTTCTTCGAGAGCGGCCTGGCTCTTGAGGAGAATATCGGCCAGGTAAACCTCTCGATCGACGTTTCTTGTCGGAGTCATCTGTATTTCCCCAAATGGCGGGCCAATAATGCCGGCGCATTCATAGCGGTATTTTCGGCAAGAAACGGATGCAACTGAAACGAAACCGGTGATTCTTTGGGCGTGGTTTTCGAGTACGTGTGTCCTGTCTCGTGTCCCGCCGGGACCGTCGCGTCTCAGGAGGGAAACGTGCTGTATTATCGGTGCTGTTCCGCCCCGTCCGATGGCTCTTACCCATGCGCACCAGTCCCACCTGCCGGAGCACGCTGAGGGGCGCGCGGCAAGCGTATGCCTTTTTTCCCCCTGTTGCTAAGGCTGCTGCCCCGCCTGTCCGATAGACAGCGGAGGACGTGCAGTGACCGTGAATACGAAGACCTTTGGTATTGCCCATGAATGCTTGGTCCATCGAACCTGATGTACTGTGTGCCTCGCTCCCGGCCGAGCCCCGGGTCCAGCCGGAGCTGGCGTTGCTCCGCAAGCACCTCTCCGAGAGAGAACCGTCGCATCTCATCGTCGATCTGTCTCGTGTGGAGATCCTATCCTCTCCTGGTATCGGCGCCCTTTTGCTCCTGCGCCAAATGCAGGTCGAACGCGGGAGCAGACTCTTGCTCTGCAACGTAGCTCTCGCGACGAAATGCATCCTTCGCGTGGTGGGATTGGACAGCGTCTTCGACTATGCCGAGGACAGGACGGAAGCCCTGCGGGCGCTTCGTCAAAGCACGGGATCCACAGACGAAATCCCTTCTGTGATCGGTTTCAGGGATGCGAGGCAGGAATCACCCGCCGGATCCAGGCCGGTGGTATTGTCAGCGGATCCAGTGCAACCAACGTGAGAAAGCACAAGACGACCCCATGACAGACTCGACGACAGATTGCCATGATGCGTCCGAACGGGCGTTCGACGTCAAGAAGCCGCCGGAGGATGTCACGTTCCTGGGTCTGCTCGACGGCCTTGGTGACTCCGGCCACCGATTGACCGCCCTGTTTGACTGGAAGTGCAGGGAGTGTGGACAGGTCAACCGGGATGCCGTGGTCGTCGAGCCTCAGCAGGGATTTCTTGCGCGGTGGTCCTGTAGCGGCTGTGCCAAGGTGACGGTCCTGCGCTTTCGCGCTCGCCCCAGCGCCGATTGGATTGCCGAACACACACTGGCTGTCACGGGCAGCGCTTTCTGTCATCTGGCGGAGAGCGAGCCCGTCGCGGATACCTGGGTCGGAGCGCGTCGGCATACGGCGGCCGGTCAACGGCTGTTTGCCTTGATTGCCATCCCTGCGCTCGCGGCTCTGGTTCTACTTGGATTGAGCGATCTGCGACGACTGGCGAATCTGTCGGCCTCTCCCCTGTGGGGAGAAGCAGGAACACGCGGTTCCACAGTGTTGTCGCGGTTGCCGGGATCCTGGCGAAGTGAAGACGGCCGTGATGAGCTGTATGTCAGCCATGTGGACGAGGCCTCGCAAATGGGGACCTACATCCGCTTCTCTGAGAATCGCCGGCCGGGCGACTGCGTCCGGTTTGCCGTCGTTCAAGAGGAATCCAACCGCGAGCAGCTTGTCATCCGACAGTGGAGAGTGCTTTCGGGCATGTCGCACGCAGGCATCTCCGCTGTGGCCGACGGCGAAGCCATCCTGCACATCCCTCTTCACGGCGAGTCATTGACCTGGACGGATAGCTATGGAGGGAGGCCCACACTCAAGGTATACCGCCGGGCCAATGACGCTCCTGCCCCCTGAGCACGGGCCTCTTCGAGACTCGTACAGAACTAACCTCGCCTTAACACTCGCTTAGCAATCCGATCGTAGTATCCACAGAGCGGTTCGAACCCTTCGGACGGGGCGGACGCTGGAAAACAGGCTTGTAGCGGGTCGAAGCGCGGTGCCTGATGACTCATTCAGGGCGCGGCGCGATCCCTGCGGAGCATGCAACGTGGATACGCAATTCAATGTCTTCGAAGTCCTTCAGATTGCCGAAGAGGTCGAACACCGGGCGGCGAGGTTCTACTTGAAGGCCGCCGAGCGGCTCGGTGATCCGTCGTTGCGTCGGATCTGCTATGATCTCGCCTCCCGGCGAGTGCGAAACAAGCATATCTGGATTCGCCTGCGAAACGAATACTCCGAACGGACCGGGGAATTTGGCACGTTTGACCCCGACAACTACGTCCGGTCCAATCCTCAGGTGATGGCGGGTCTGCCCTGGTCCGGTGCCGGTTTCAGTTTACGAAGCTGGCCCACCGGTTGCGAAAGCGGCACACAGATCGTTCGAGACGCCATTCGGCGGACCGAGGGCGTGCGGATCTTCTATCACGGCCTCAAGGAGTTCGCTTGCGATCAAGCCAGCCGCGACATGATCGATGCCATGATAGGTGAGGAAGACCACCACATCTGTCAGTTGAACCGCACCCTCGACCAGATGTTGGGCTCGGCAGACGATCTCAGGCGGCCCGTCTCTTGTGACTCGATCTGCGTGGCAAGCTGCGACTGACAGTTTCGTCAGCCCAATCCACCTCTATCAGCGTTTTCGGTGCGTCTGTTGTTAAGCAGGTCGTCCCGACGGCCGATATGGAGCACACAAAGAAACTTCCCTTTCATGAAACAGCTCTTGCTCTCTGGATGCGCAAGAGCTGTTTTTCTGTCTCCTGATGAGGTGGCGGCGCGCCGCAGGGCAGGTGCCTATTCCTGCGGTTCCTGGTCTTTCTTCTTTCCGCCGAGGAGGCCGCCCAAGCCCTCCACGATGTTCTTGCCGGGCGCTTTCAGAGTGTCCTTCAACTGCTCGGGCACCTTGTCGCCCAGCTTGTCGCCAAGCTGCTCCTGGAGCTTGGCGTCGATCTCCTTCTGGAGGCGGTCCTTGCCGGCCTTGACGAGGGCCTGTTTGAATTCTTCTCCCAGTCCCTTCGTGTCAAAGACCAAACGCGGCGACGTGGTCGGGCCGACGACGCGGATCGTGGTGCTCAGCTCGTTCATGACCTCCAGGACCTCGGAAGTCTGCTGGGCGCCGAGTCCGAGAACGCCTTCGCCCTGTCCCTTGGCCTTGAGGTTCTTCAGGTCCACCTTGAAGGCCAGATCGACCCGTTCCTTGGTCAATTGGCCGGTGAATGTTCCGGAGGCGGCGCCGGATTCGAAGGCGATGCCGGCGTCCTGGCCCAGGCCCGCCTGGACCTTGCTCAGGTCGAACCCTTCGAAGGTCCCGGTCACATGGGGCGTGCCTGAGGAGTAGTCCACCTGCGCTTTCAGGGCCGCCGGGGTCTCGTGGGATTTCAGCTCCAGCGTGATCGGTTCGCCGAGTGCCTGCGGCGCATCGCTCAAGTTGGTCATGAGGATCAGGCTGGTGCCGAACAACTCACTGGGCAGTTCCACTTTGTCCGCCAGAACGCGCTTGGCCAGCATTGTGACGGTGGGGCTGGTTGCGGCCTTGGCTCGCAGGTACTCCAGGTACGACTGCGGCGGCTGCGTTTCCTCGGCCGGACCTTCCTTGCCTTCCGGCAGCCACTTGCGGAGCTTCTGCAGTTGTTCCTTGAGCTTCTTGGCGTCCTTGACGTATTTCTCGATCTTGGCGACGTCGTTGGCGTCGATGGTGTACGCATTTGGATTGAAAGGCTCCTCCTCGGCCGCAGGGGCCTCAAGCACCTTGCCCGGCGTCTGCCTGGCCTGATTGAATCGCATGCCCGAGACCTCGACATTCTCCATGATGATCTTGCCCAGCAGCAGATCATAGATGCTGGCGTTGGCCGCAACCTTCTCGACCACGACCTGATTCTGCATGGGCTCTTGCGCGTTGGTGACTTGCAGGTCCTCGGCCGAGACGCTGCCTCCTGTCAGCGAGATCCCGAGATTTCCCAGGTTCACCTCGGCCCCGTTGGCGCGCGTCAGCGACTGGGTGGCGTAGTTCTTGACGGTGGTGTCCTGGAGAAAGTGCGCCGCTGCGAAGAATGCGCCGACCACGATGATTGCGAGCACGATGCCGGCCTTGCGGATGTACCTGGTCTTGACGAACATGCTCTTGACGTCTTTGGTTCGCTTGCCGATCAGGATCCAGTCGAGAATCCGGACCCAGGTCTTGGAGTAATAGGCGCGGAACTTCTCGGATTTCTCGTCGACCTTAATCATCATCCGGCGGAACTTGATCACCGAGAAAGCCAGCATCAAACCTGCGACCGCTCCGACCACCGGACCGACCACCAGGGCGCCGGCCAGAGCATACCGGCTGAAATCCGTCATGCCCACCACCGGGATCGACGACAGCGCGTTCAGCAGACCGGACAGGTGGTCCTGCACGTAGATGCCCACATGATAGAGCAAGGGGGCCGCCGCCAGGCACACCGCCTTGCCCACGCCCAGAGACAGCAGGAACAGGCCCAGATGGATGTTCAGAATCAGCACCACGACCAGCAGGGCAGTGTGCAGGCCCGACCAGCCGGGCATCAGACCGACCCAGAACCCAATCATGACCGACAGAAGAATCAGCGGTGGGGCCACGCTACCCCGGAAGACGGCCAACAGCTTTCGGATGAACCCGGGAAGAATCATGGTTCTGCCTCCCTGCAATCGGTTGGTACTTCATTGTCTTTGTACGAACTGAGACGAAGATTATATCGCATCGTGCTCTGGCAGGCCAACGCAAATCGGACGTTACAGGGGCGTCTGCTCGGGGCGGTCAGGCAGGTCCCGCTCGCTGGTTTTTCCCAAAAAGTGTGGCGATTTCGGACATGTCGTGCCGATATAGAGGCTGGAAACCGTTTCATCTTTTTCTCCGGCGTCGTGGCGTACGCGACGCCCTTTTTTTATGGTCTCCGGGCGTCTCCTGGCGTTTGTCGCCTGTGTCAGGCTTGCAAGGGGAAGATTATAGGACGCCACGCCGGCTTGGCTCACCGAAGCCAGCGATGGAATAGCGCGCCGAGATCTCTGGCATCGATGCCTGCGTCGCCGGTCAGATCGATCTGTCCTTCCCCAAAAGACCTGGCTTTGGCGCGCCGCAACGGTGCTATCGCGCCGAAATCCTCAAGATTCACAACGCCGTCACGGTTGAAATCCCCTTCGACCATCTGCCATGCGGGCAGGGGGTACCAGCGGCCTTCCTGGATCACCCAGAAATCCAGGGAGTCGGTCTTGGAGGTGAAGTCCCAATTGGCATTGAGGAAGGTCTCTTGTGTCTGCATTTCGATCGTTGTCGATGGCGTTCCCGTCTCGCTGTGTTCTTGCCCGCTGGTCTCGACGTTCCAGAAGCAGCCGAAGACGAGGCAATGGTCGTCGGCGCCCACGAGTCCGCCCGTCTGGGATTCTCCTGTGACAAGACCGACGGCGTAGCAGCAGCTCAGCTCCGATGGATAGGCGCCGGCGCTGCAATCACAGGACCACGAATTCTGGCCGAGCAATCCGCCGACACGGGCGGTGCCGGAGACGGAGCCGGTGGCATAGCAGTTGCCAAGAATGCCGCCCTCGCTGGAACCGACGAACCCTCCGACGTAGTCACAGCCTTCGACGTTGCCGCTGGATGAGCACCACGCGATAGAAGCCAGGGCGCAATTGCCGGCCAGACCGCCCACGCGATTGACCCCCGTGACGGTGACATCGGCCCGGCAGTGGTGGATGTCCAGGCCCCAGAAGGTCGTGCCGACCAGGCCGCCCACGGAGTAGATGCCCGACACCGTCCCCGTGGCTTCGCAATGAGAGACCTCGCCCTGGTTCCAGCCGACGAGGGCGCCGACGCTGGAGTATCCGCGAACGCAGGCGCCTTCAATGCGACAGGATGTCACGCAGCCGCTGCGCAGGCGGCCGACGAGGGCCGCGATACCCACGTACTGCGCCCCTTCCGCTTCGACATTCGGGTCCACCATGACTACATCCTGGATCCGCGTGTCGCTGCCGCGAACCTGGCCGAACAGGCCGGCGGTGTCGCCGCCTGGATTCGTGCAGACCAGGTTGCGGATCATCCGGCCGTCGCCGTCGAAGACACCGGAGAACGGCAGTTCCTCATTGCCGATCGTGGACGTCAGAGGGGCCGGAAGATCGCTCATGTCGATGTCCGCGACCTGCCTGAAATGCCGACTCCAATTGTCCTGATCCAGGGTCAGATCGGCAAGGTCTCGCGCTGTGGCGACAAGATAGGGATCGAGTCCCGTGCCGTTGCCTCCGCTGTAAGCGGCCTGGCTGCGCGGCGCGCAGGCCACCAGCAGGACGATGAAAAAGTACTTTCGCATGATTCCCTCCGCCATTCCTGTAGGCCCGCGATTCCGCCCATGGCCGTCTCGGTCTTGAGAAACAGCACATCGCCGGTGTGAGCATAGAGCTCCCGTGGCATCGACTCGGCTGCGCCGTCAACGGGACAGACGCATCACAAGCCTGGAAACCGCGTCCACAGATCGTTCGCTTTTCCAAGATTCCGCATCCCAAGAGAAGGAACGCCCTCGTGTTGCTGCTCCTGTCGCAAGGGACGTACATCCGCATGTACTGTCGTCATTCTACCACAGACCATCCGGCGCGTCCAGCGTTTTCGCAAGAAGAGGCGCCAGGCGGACTGGTGGGCGCCGATCGGACCATGGTGGGGATGTCCTGTCGACCGATCGGATGTGAACCGGGGCAGACCCGGCGCCTCCTGGGGCAGGGGGCCTATTCTGAGCCTTTTGCCTTGTCTGTCGCCCGACCGACCACGCCGCCGACGAGGCGGCGCAAAGAGCGTCATGACCCCCGGCTTTCTCGCGGAATCCGCGCAATGAAGAGTGGTTCGACGCGTCTATAGGAGTATAATGCCTACAGGTGTGGCAGTGGATACTCCATGCGGTTGGTGACTTGGGAAGGGATTGATAGTGAGGTCGGCTCGCGTACTTGTCATCCTCCTGGTGATTGTCCTGGTCTTGGGTGCCTTGGGAGGAGGTGGGTTCGTCCTGTTCCGAGGCCGGGGCGGTGCGGCGAACAAGGCGACGATTGTCCGCGTGGAAGAGGCGCAGATCGGGGAGCTGATCGAGATCGTCAGCGCTCCGGGAGAGATTGAGCCCAAGACCAAAGTGGAGATCAGCGCCAAGGCCTCGGCGCGCGTCGTGGAGCTGCCCCACCCGGAAGGCGCGACCGTCACAAAAGGCGACCCCGACGCCGACCCGCCGATTCCTCCGTCCGTACTGGTGCGCCTCGACTCCAAGGACCTGGAAAGCCGCCTGCTCTCGGCTCAGGCCAGCCGGGCGGCCCAGGCGGCGCAGATCGAAGTCGAGCGGGCGAGGATTTCCAGTCAGGCCGCCAACCTGATGGCGCAGGAGGCCACCGTGGAGAAGGCCCGGCGCGACTACGAGCGACAGTGTGCGCTGCTGCGAACGAACGACGTCAGTCAGGTGAGTTGTGACGATGCCCGGTTCAGGGTCGAGGAGCTGGAGGCCCAGTTGGAGGGCGCGCGGCACACTCTGGAGGCGGCTCGCCTGAATCTCAAAGTGCTCGAACACAATCTTGAGGTGGCCGACGAAGGGATCGCACAGGCCAAGGAAGCGCTCAGCTATACGACGATTACCTCGCCCATCGACGGCGTGGTCACACGAATCAACGCCGAGGTCGGCGAGATGGTCGTCACGGGCATGATGAACAATCCCGGCACGAAAATCCTCGAAGTCGGTGATCTCTCGGAGATGTTGGTGGTCGCGCAGGTCGATGAGTCGGACGTAGGCAAACTGCGGGTGGGCCAGGAGGCGCAGGTACATATTCAAGCCTGGCCGGACAAGGTCTTTCCCGGCAAGGTCCGGGCCATCGCGCTGAGCCAGGACGTGGGAACCCAGGGAGCGAAGTATTACGAGACGGAGGTTCTGCTGGTCGATCCGAGCGAGCAGATCTTCACGGGCATGACGGCCGATGTCGATATCGAGGTCGCCGAGCACAGGGACGTCCTGGTGCTGCCGAGCCAGGCGGTGCTCGGGCGGGAAGTGGACTCGCTGCCCATCGACATCCGCGACCGGCTTAGCGAAGAGGACAAGAGCAAGACGTTCGCGACAGTCGTCTATCGCTATATCGACGGCAAGGCGGTGATTACCCCCGTCCACATCGGCGCCAGCAATGCCACGCACACGATCGTCGAAGCCGGGATCGCACCTGGAGAGAAGATCGTGGTCGGGCCGTTCAAGGAGCTCGAGAAGCTCGCGCACGACCAGTTGATCAAGGACGAACGGGAAGCCAAGGCCGAAGAGGATGCCAAGAAGAGAACGGAAAAGGCCCAAGCCAGTGACTCCAACGATGTCAACGACGTCCAACGTTCCAGCGACGCCAACGCCGCATAGCAGGGTCGTCATCCGGCTCGACAACGTCACGCGCGTCTACAAGGTGGGCGTAGAGCGCATCCACGCACTGGACGGGGTGAGCCTTGAACTGCACCAAAACGAATACGTGGCGGTGATGGGACCCTCCGGTTCGGGCAAGAGCACGCTGATGAACCTGCTGGGATGCCTGGACCGCTGCACGAGCGGCGTTTATGAACTGGACGGGTACGACACGACCCGTCTGGGCGCCGGCGGCTTGGCGCACATCCGCAATACGCGGATCGGATTCGTGTTCCAGTCGTTCGAGCTGATGGGCCGATCCAGCGCGTTGAAGAACGTCGAGATGCCTCTGATCTACTCCCGGGACGGCTGGTGGAGCCGACACAAAAGGGCCAGGCAGATGCTCGAACGGGTCGGACTGGGCGACCGCGTCAAGCACCGGCCGAATCAGCTTTCCGGCGGAGAAAAGCAGCGCGTCGCCATCGCGCGAGCGCTCGTCTGCAACCCGAGCATTCTGCTGGCCGATGAACCCACCGGCAATCTCGACAGCAAGACCAGCGAAGACATCCTCCGGCTGTTCGATCAGCTCCATGCCGAAGGTCAGACCATCGTGCTGGTGACACATGAAGAGAGCGTGGCGCGTCACGCCAAGCGCGTGATCCGCATGATGGATGGTCGCATCTTTACGGACCTGTCCAGCGAGGAGGACCAGGCCCAGCGAGCCGGCATGGCCGAGCACTTCGGGGAGGTGCTGAAATGAAAGCGATCCTGGGCATTCCGATGGCCTTCCTGAAGCTGTTCTATCAGAGCATTTATCTGGCGCTCGGTCAGATCTGGGCGAACAAGGCGCGCTCGATCCTGACCACGACCGGCATCGTGATCGGCGTGGCTTCGGTCACCTCGGTGATCGCGGCTCTGACGGGCCTGAAGGCGAACGTGTTGAGCAACTTCGAGTCCCTCGGAACGAACAAGATTTTCATCAGCCCGCACTGGCCCAGAGAAGGCCGATTCAAGAGTGCTTCGTGGCGTTTGATTCGCTTCCGCCCCGAGATTTTCGAGGGGCTGAAGGAGCGCTGTCCGTCGATCGACGATCACACGCTGATGACCGAACGAAGCGAGACGGTTCACTATGGCGTGGAGAACATCGACAGCGCCCGCGTCTACGGGATCAACCCGTCGTGGCACCGCATCGAGAATCGTTCCGTGGTTATGGGCCGTCCGTTCACGCTGATGGACGAGGAGAACGGCTGGCAGGTCTGTCTGATTACGCCCAAGGTGCGCGACGAGCTGCGGATGGATCGCAACTGCATCGGCAAGCGAATCGTCGTCGGGCAGCGCAGCTTCACCATCGTGGGGGTGGTCGAGCAACGCGTCGAGTCCTCCATGTTTGGCGGAATGGGTTCCTCGCAGGAGGTGTTTATTCCCTTCCCCACTGCGTGGAAACTGTGGGGACCCTGGACGTGGATGTACGCCATCGCCAGTTGCCGCAAGCCGGAGCTGTCGGCCGAGGCGCAGGCGGAACTGCGATTCTTCCTGAGACAGACCCGGCGTCTGGGGCCGGGCGACCCCGACACGTTCCGTCTGGAGGTCATTGAAGAGTACCTCAAGCAGTTCAACACCGTGGCCAAGACCACCACGGCCATCGCCGGCGGGGTCGTGGGCATCTCCCTGCTGGTCGGCGGCATCGGGATCATGAACATCATGCTCGTCTCCGTCTCCGAACGCACGCGCGAGATCGGCCTGCGCAAAGCAGTGGGGGCTCGACCGGCGGCGATCCTGTTTCAGTTCCTGGTCGAATCGGTGGTTCTGTGTCTGTTTGGAGGCCTGATCGGCGCCGGTTGCGGGCAGTTGCTGACGGAGCTGATCGCCAAGATTCCCGGCGCGGCCTTGGACAAGGCCTACATCCCGCTGTGGGCGCTTGGCCTTTCGTTTGGCTTTGCCGCAGCGACCGGTGTGTTCTTCGGCATGTTCCCGGCCATCAAGGCCGCCCGCTTGGACCCCATTGAGGCGCTCAGACATGAATAGAAGACGGTATCCTTCGAATTCGCTCTGTCGTGCGACGGTGGCAGTTCTTCTGACAGGTTTGCTGAGCGGTTGCGACGCATACCTGCCCGGCCCGAGCTACGAGGACGTCAAGATTCCCAAGGAGAAGCTTCGCGAGATCGAGACGTTGGAACTGGAGGAAGCCGAGCGCAATCAGGTTAAGACCCCCGATGCCAATGAAACGCCTCCGGCAGAGCTGGAGCTGTCTTTGGAGCAATGCCGGGCCCTGGCGCTGAGCAACAACCTCGAACTCAAGGCGGCGTTGATCGACCCGGCCATCGCTGCCGAACGGCTCAGCGAGGAAGAAGCCAAGTTTGAATCCTCCTTCTTTGCCAACGCCACGGCGACGAAGTGGGAACAGCCCAGCGGCAGGGTTGTCGATATTGGGGACGGCACTTTCATTTCCGTCGTGGACGCCTCGCAGACGGAGCAGACAAATGCCGATCTTGGTGTTCGGGTCCCTCTGCGAACCGGTGGAAACGTCACGTTCGATCTGGCCGATAGCCGCCGCAATGACCTCAACGGAGACCCCAATTACAACCCGTCTTTTGAGGACCGGTTCTCCGTATCGATCAGCCAGCCTCTGCTGCGCAACGCCGGCAAGTGGGCCAACATGCACTCCATTCGAGTCGCCGGGTACAACCGTCAGGCGGCGGATGCCCGCGCCAAACTGGAGGTGATCACCGTCCTGGCGGCGGTCGACCGCGTCTACTGGCGTTTGTACGCCGCCCGCAGGGAACTCGACGTCCGCAAGCAGCAGTACGATCTGGCGCAGGCCCAACTGGAACAGGCACGCCGCTTCGTCGAGCTGGGGGAGCGCTCCCAGGTCGAGGTCATCCGCGCCGAGGCCGGCGTGGCCCAGCAGTTGGAGGCCATCATCGTCGCGGAGAACAGCCTCCGGGACCGCGAGCGCGAGCTGAAACGCGTCATCAACAGAGCCGCCCTGGACCTGCAGACGCCGACGGTTCTCGTTCCTCTGACCGAACCCGATCCCGTTTTCTACGCGATGCGCCGCTCGGAACTGGTCCGGATGGCCATGGATTCTCGAACGGAGCTGCTCGAGCTCCAACTCCAGCTCCTCAACGACGCCAGCACGGTAGACTACATGCGTAATCTGGCGTTGCCCTTGGCGACGCTGGAGTACAGCTACAACATCAACGGCACCGGGTTTGCCAGAGACGATTCCTTCGACCTGCTCTACGACAGCGATTTCACGGGCCATCGGCTCAGTGCCCAGATGGTGGTCCCCATCGGAAACAAGGCGGCCAAGAGCCGGATTCGTCAGGCGGTCTATCAGCGCCGGCAGCGGATGGCCACGCGCAACGATCGCGAGCGCATGATCGAGCTGGAGGTGCTCAACGCCATCGACCAGGTTGAGGCCAACTGGCAGCGGATTCTGGCGGCCCGGCAGAACAGCATCCTGAACGGTCGCCTGTACGAGGCCGAGCGGCGCCAGTTTGAGCTGGGGGCCCGCACCAGCACCGATGTGCTCGACGCGCAGACGAAATTCGCCGACGCCCAGAGCGCCGAAATCACGGCGCTGGCGGAGTACCAGATCGCCCTGGTGGACTTGGCCTACGCCACCGGGACCGTGTTGGGAGCGGCCCGCATTCAGTGGGAGCCCATCGTTCCCGAGGCCGACACGCCCTGATCGGTAGGGGGCCGCCTCTGGCGGAATGATTCGCCCGTACCTGTCCCGGCGCGCCGGGATTGCTTTTTGCCCTTTGCCTTTTTGATCTTCTCAGCCCGTAGGATGGGCTTCAGCCCATGCTGTATCGGCCGCATGGGCTAAAGCCCATCCTGCCCGCTGCCGATAAGACCCGTAAATTGCCCGCGGGCCATCTGCCTGCGCCCGCATACGTAGGGACGAATGATTATTCGCCCGTACCTCGATTGGAGTGATCCGATGAGATCGAATAGACGAACGTATGTCGCTATTTTGGCGGTGATTATCGGTATTGTCGTCCTGACGCTGTCGACGTCGGTGGGCCAGAACCGCAGGAATTACGACGTGGAGGCCCAGGTCTACACGACGCCGGAGTACCGCACGGACGCAAGCCGGGCCATCGACGCTTACGAACGCGTCATGGAACGTTACATGGATGCGACCGAGCAGGGTTTCGCTGGGATCGCGGCCGACCTCGGTGCGGTGGCCACCAGACTGGAATCCATCGACGCCAGACTGGCGAAGCTGGATGAGCGTCTGGAACGCATCGAACGCCACCTCGGCATCCTGCCGCCTCCGCCGCCGATGCCTGACCCCAACGCGCCGCCACCTCCCGCTCCCATGCCCCTGTCGCCACCCGCGCCTCGCCGATCCGGCGGCTGATCGGTAGGGGCGAATGATTATTCGCCCGTACCAGGGCCCTCGCCCCGGGCGTTGTAGATGCGTCCGCCGGCGGTGAGGTAGTGCTGGAGGACGGCTCGGGCCTCGTCGCGGCAGAGGTCTCGGACGACCTCGATTCCCCGGCTTTCCAGAGCGCCGACCCAATCGCCGGGCTTGGCTCCTTCGTCGAATCCAATGGCGCAGGCGTCCGCGCCTCGCGCCCCGCACAGGATGCGCCGGACGCCGGACCACGGGATGGCACCCAGGCACATCGCGCAAGGTTCGGTGCTCGTCACAAGCTCGCAGATCATCCCATCCGCCCCGAGGTCGTATGACCCGATCGCCTGCTGCGCCAGGGCGATCGCGACCATCTCGGCATGGGCGATCGAGCAGTTCAAAGGCTCGACCAGATTGACGCCGGGCGCAACGAGCCGCCCGCTGCCGGCCTCGAACACCGCCGCACCAAATGGCCCGCCTGTCTTGTGCTCGATGTTCCGCCGGGCCAGATCGATGACGAACTGCATCCTCGCCTGGGCGGTGTCGAATCTCATCTCCCTTTCCACGGCGAACTCCCGCAGCCACTGCGGCAATCGTAGAACTACCTCGCCAGGTCGTGTGCTCTGTGCCATTGCTGCTCCTTGCCTCAAGACCGATCTTCGCGATAATACTATGCGGCAGATACGCGGCAATCAATTCTATTGATCTCTTACAGACGGCGCACTGCCGGGGGAAGAAAGGCCCATGATGAGAAGATGCTGCGACGAACGACGATGGACCATCCTGTCACTGTGGCTGGCGGTCTGTTTGATGGCGGCTGCCCAGGGCGTCCAGGCCCAGGTCCCGAGCGGATTCGGCATAGCGGGCCGCTATCCGCACGACCGGCAGATCGAGAGCGATCCGAACGTAATCGTTGCGGCGGATTTCGAGTCGGATGCCTGGTGTCGGGAGTTCTCCGGCGGCAATCGGCCGACGGTGAGCGCAGTTGCCGAAGACCGGGAACGAACGTTCCAGCCACTGCTGGGCAAGGCCCTCCGCATCGAGGTGCCCCAGGGCGAACACTACGGCGCAAGCATCGAGTACGACTTCAAGAGAAGACTCGGGTACGAGCCGGAGGAGATATACTTCCGCTACTACCTGCGGTTCGGCAGCGACTGGGATCCCGCTCGCGGGGGTAAGCTGCCCGGCATCGGCGGCACGTATGGCCGGGGCGGCTGGGGTGGCCGGCCCAGCGACGGCCGCAACGGATGGTCCGCGCGCGGGCAGTTCAACGGGCAGAAGGGCGGCAAGACCCCCATCGGGTTCTACTGCTACCATGCCGATATGAAAGGCCGGTACGGCAGCAGTTGGATCTGGGAGAAGGACGGCTTGGGCTATATCGAGAACAACCGCTGGTACTGCATCGAGCAGTATGCCAGGCTCAATACGCCGGGACAGAACGACGGCGCCTTGCGCGGCTGGATCGATGGCAAGCTCGCATTCGAGCGGACCGACGTCCGCATGCGTGACATCCCCGATCTGAAGATCGAGTCCATCTGGATCAACGTCTACCACGGGGGTACATGGTCGGCGTCGAGCGACGACCACCTCTTCATCGACAACGTTGTTGTCGCGAAGCAGTACATCGGCCCCATGGCACACGAGGCCGATATCGTGGTCTATGGCGGAACCTCGGCCGGCGTGATCGCTGCCGTGCAGGCGGCGCGGATGGGCAAATCGGTCGTCCTCGTTTGCCCCGACAAGCATCTCGGCGGACTCTCATCCGGCGGCCTCGGCTGGACCGACACCGGTCGCAAGGAGGTCATTGGTGGTCTGGCCCGCCAGTTCTACCATCGCATCTGGCAGCACTACCAGCGGGACGACGCGTGGCAGTGGCAGGATCGCTCCGAATACGGCAATCGCGGGCAGGGTACGCCCGCGATCGACGGAGCCGAACGCACGATGTGGATCTTCGAGCCCCACGTCGCCGAGCGGGTCTTCGAGGATCTCGTTGCCGAACACCATATTCCTGTCCATCGCGACGAGTGGCTGGACCGCGAGCGGGGCGTCCAGAAGGTCGGCGGCCGGATTCATTCGATATCGATGCTCAGCGGCAAAACGTTCCACGGCAAGGTGTTCATCGACGCGACGTATGAAGGCGATCTAATGGCCTCGGCCGGCGTGTCGTACCATGTCGGGCGGGAATCCAACAGCAGATATGGCGAAGCATGGAACGGGGTGCAACCGGACGCGAGGCATCACGGACACTACTTCAAAAAGCCCGTAGACCCTTACGTGACGCCCGGCGATCCCAACAGCGGACTGCTGCCTCGCATCAGCCGCGACCCCATCGGGATCAGGGGGCAGGGCGACGGTCGCATCCAGGCCTACTGCTTTCGGATGTGCCTGACGAATGCCCCGGAGAACCGCGTGCCTTTCCCGAGACCCGATGATTACGATCCCGCGCAGTACGAGCTGCTGCTGCGAGTCTTTGACACCGGCTGGCGGGAGACGTTCGACAAGTTCGACCCAATCCCGAACCACAAGACCGACACGAACAACCATGGCCCGTTCAGCACCGACAACATCGGCATGAACTACGACTACCCGGAGGCGTCGTATGAGCGTCGCAGAGACATCCTCGCCGAGCACGAGACCTATCAGAAAGGGCTGATGTACTTCATCGCCAACGATCCTCGTGTGCCTGCCGACGTGCAGGAGCGAATGCGGCCGTGGGGCTTGGCCAAAGACGAGTTCATCGACAACGGGCATTGGCCGCACCAGCTCTATATCCGCGAGTCGCGCCGAATGATCGGCGTGTACGTGATGACCGAGAACGATGTGCTCTGCAAACGAGCGGTTCCGCAGCCGGTGGGGATGGGCTCATACGCGATGGATTCGCACAACGTCCAGCGATACGTCACTGCCGACGGCCTCGTGCAGAACGAAGGGGATATCGGCGTCAGTCCGCCCGAGCCTTATCGGATTGCCTACGGCGCGCTGTGCCCCAAGAAGGCCGAGTGTGAGAATCTCCTGGTTCCCGTCTGTGTGTCCAGCTCGCATATCGCCTACGGGTCGATTCGCATGGAGCCTGTATTCATGATCCTCGGTCAGAGCGCCGCCACCGCCGCCGTTCACGCCATCGACGCCGGTTGTGCGGTCCAGGATGTGGACTATAGCGGTCTCCGAGGGCAATTGGTCGAAGACGACCAGCGTTTGTGATCTGCCTGGAAGCGACCTGGCCGGCATCGGTCAGATCGCGCCAGATGCGGATCGGGGAAGAATCGGCACAAATGCCATGACTTCCGGCCCGATATGCAGTAGGATGGGCTTTAGCTGTATGGGCGTGAAGCCCATGCTGTATCACCCGCATGGGCTTCAAGCCCATCCTACGGGCTCTTGAAATCGGCGCCGCCGAAGCAAGGAGATTGTGTTGGCGAGAGACAACTACAAGTTCGCGAAGCGTGGCAGGGAAATCGCCAAGAAGAAGAAACAGGAAGAGAAGCTCCAGCGCAAGCTGGCCAAGAGCAATCCCGAAACCAGCGAGAATGCAGGGGCGAGAGATGATTCGCCCGTACCGGGGGCGGAGGATGATGGCGGCGAAGGAACAGAGTCCGAGTCCTGAGTCCGTAGGATGGGCTTCAGCCCATGCTTTATCGGCCGCATGGGCTGAAGCCCATCCTACCCGCTTCCGTCTGGAGCGGTCTACGAACGGCTGGCTGGTGGGCCGGTTTGCGGCGCTGGAGGCCATTGGCGTGCCGCATCTGATCACGACGCGCCAGGGGCCGGACGTTGAGCGGGTTCGCTATGACACGCACGCCGCAGGCCGCGAGGTCGCGCAGTTCCTCGGTCTGGACGATGCGGCGTTCCTCGAACAGGTCCACGGCGGCGATGTCCTGACCTGCGACGGACCAGGTCGGATCGGGCGGGCCGATGGCCTGGTGACAGCCCGCCGATCGCTGGTCCTGCTGGGCAAGAGCGCGGATTGCCCCATTGTACTGATTGCCGATCGTCAGAGGCGCACCGTCGGCTTCGCGCACGCCTCATGGCGAGCCACGGTGGCCGGAGTTGTCCCGGCGGTGGTGCGGACCATGGCCGAATTCGGTTGCGTCGCCGATGATCTTGTGGCCTGCATCTGTCCGTCGGCCGGGCCGGAGTGCTACGAAGTGGGCCGGGAGGTTCGCATGGCGGCGGTCGAGCGGCTCGGTCGCCACGCGGGAGCCTTCTTTCATCCGGGTCCCAACGGAAAGGATCACTTCGATCTGTGGGCGGCCAACGGAGATGCTCTCACGCGCATCGGTGTTCCCTCTGCGTCTATCCACACCGCTGGAGTCTGCACGCTATGCCGCAATGACGTGTTTCCCAGCCACCGCCGAGAAGGGGAGAACGCCGGACGATTCGCGGCTGCGATCGGGATACCGCCTTCGTCGTGAACCGTACGGGCGAATGATCATTCGCCCCTACCGATTGATGCGGGGGTCGATGGCGTACTGGTCTCGGAAGATCTCTCCCGTCAGGTAATCGGTGAACGTCACCTTGACGGTGAGCGGCTCGGCCAGGACGTCAAGCTCCGGCGGCGCGTCGAACACCAAGCGATAGTTGGCCGAAACCAGCGTGTCATACCAGAGCTTCCGCAGGTCATTCGGGTCGATCCGCCACTGGCCCAGCATGGCCTGGCCGTTGAGATTGTTCAGGTTCCACAGTTGCACGTCCACTGTGCCGGCGGCTTTGACGGCGTCCCCGTCGAGGTCAACCGGTTCGACGTAGACGATGAGCTTCTCCCGCTTGCCGTCGTTGTCCTTGTCGTAGAAGTTGCTGTACCGGGTGATCTTGACCCGTTTAAGCTTGTACGGATTGACAGGCTTGTCCTCGGGGAAGACCGACAGGGCTTTGATCTGCTCGGCCAGTTGCTGGTTCTCGGCTCTGACCTGCTGAAGGTCCCGCATCAGCTCGGTTTTCTCCTGGGCGATCTGCTGGACCTTGATCTGGGCCGGGGCCTTCCTCTCGCTGCCGATGCCGCAGCCTGCCGCAAGCAGAGCGACGAGCATCAGGCCGGTGGCAGCCTCAAGCACAGCGCCCCTCCTGAGCTTGCCGAGGGATTGGGGATGGCTTGTTGCCATAGACCATCCCCAAGGCTTCGTTCCACTGCGCCTTGAGGCTGCCACCCGCGCGGTCCCGTCGCTACTTCTGGTTGTCGTCTTCCTTCTCACGGTCTTTCACAATCTCCGGGGCTTTCTGGAGAATCCGGTCGGCCAGTCCGTACTCGATGGACTCCTCGGCGCCGAGCCAGAGGTTTCGATCGCAGTCCTTCTCGATCTTCTCCGGGCTTTGTCCGGTGTGTTTGGCGAGGATGTCATAGAGGCGGCTGCGCAGGCGAAGGATCTCCTGGGCCTCGATGTCGAGGTCGGTGGCCGGACCTTCCATAACGCCCATAATGTGCGGCTGGTGCAGCAGGATGCGGTTGTTGCTGAGCAGGAACCGCTTGCCCGCGTGGCCTCCCGCCAGCAGGACGGCGCCCATGCTGGCGGCCTGTCCCACACAGTAGGTCGCGACGTCGCAACGAAGGAACTGCATCGTGTCGTAGATCGCCAGTCCGGCGGTGATCGAGCCGCCCGGCGAATTGATGTAGAAGTGGATGTCGCTCTTGCTGTCCTCATTGCTGAGGAACAGCATCTGCGCGATCATCAGATTGGCGACGGCGTCGTTGACGGGACCGCCCAGAAAGATGATCCGATCCTTCAGAAGGCGGGAGAAAATGTCGTAGGCCCGCTCCCCGCGACCGGTCTTCTCGATAACGATAGGCACTAACTGCTCATTCACAACCATCTGTGTCTTTCCTTCGCTGGTCAGAGTCGGCCGGACAAGCCGCGACCGGTTAGCCCTTGTTGTCCGACGACGTCGTGTCTGTCTTGTGCTCGTCCTTGGCGCCCTTTTCCTCGGCGCTCGCAGGCTGGTCTTTCTTCTGGTCTTCCTGCAGCACTTCATCGATCAGGCCATAGTCCTTGGCTTCCTGCGCGCTCATGTAGCGGTCGCGCTCGGTCTCCTCGGTGATCTTCTCGACGGCCTGTCCGGTGTGTTTGGCGAAGATTTCCGCGAGGACCCTCTTGGACTTCAGGATCTCTTCGGCCTGGATCTTGATATCCGAAGCCTGCCCTGTGACGCCGCCCCAGGGCTGGTGAAGCATGATCTTGGCATGGGGCAAAGCGTAGCGGCTGCCCTTGGTCCCGGCCGCGAGGATCAGCGCGCCGCCGGACTGGGCCCGGCCGATGCAGTACGTCGCCACCGGCGAGCCCACGAACCGAATCGTGTCGTAGATCGCCATCGTGTCGTCGACGGTCCCGCCGGGGGAGTTGATATAGAGACTGATCTCACGTCCCCGCTTGAGATTGTCCAGGTACAGCATCTTCATGATGACTTCGGCTGCCCGGGCGTAGTTGATCTCGCCGATGAGAAACACGATCCGGTTTTCCAGCAGCATGTCGTCCAGACTCATCTGGCGATACCGCTGGTATTGGCCGCCGCCGTACTGGCTGTACGCGTCGTTGTAGCTGTCGATGACCCGCGCCGGGTGTTCTAAGGACATGCGATACCTCTCTACTGATCCTTCTTCTCAGCCTTATCCTCCGCCGATTTCTTGGCGGTCTTCCTGGCCCTCTTGGGCTTGGCTTCTGCCCCTTGGGCCTCTTGTTCCGTGATATCGGCTGTTTCGAGGAGTTTGTTTATACATTTGTTCTGCCGAACGTCCATGCGGAACTGGGCCAGGGAGCCGTCCCGCTCCATTTGTTCCTTCATTTTTTCCGGCCGCTGTCCGCGCTGGATGGCGATCTGAGCGATATGCCCGTTAATCTCTTCCTCGGTGACCTCGATTTCGAGTTTATCGGCCACTTTGTCCATGATGAAGAAGGTCTTGAGCTGCTCCCTGGCCTGCTCTTCACTGCCGGCGCGGAGCTGTTCCATCTGCTCCTCGATCTGCTGGCGGGACAAGCCTCGCTGGAGGAGGTTGATGTATTGTCGCTGGAGGATCGTACCGGCCTGCCGGGCGACGATGTCGAGCGGCAGGTCGAAACTGGTGTTGCCCAGCAGGTACTGGTAGATCTGCTCGCTCATGTCGTTGCGGACGCGGTCTTCCTGTCGCTCTTGCAGGTTGTCCTCGATGCGTTCGCGAAGCTCTGCTTCGTTTTCGACGTTGTAGCGCTGGAGGAACTGCTCGTTGATCTCGGCGGGCTTGAGGTACTTGATCTCTTTGATCTCGATAGAGACATCGACCTTGCGGCCGCGATATTCCTCCCGGAAGTAGGTCTTGGGAACCTCGACGGTAGTTGTCTTGATGTCGCCGACCTTGGCGCCGACGAGCAGCTCATCGAGCTTCTCGACCGGGACAGCCCCGACGAAACCGCTGGCGCGGACGTAGACCTCGGTGTTGTCCAGCTTGGTCTCCGCCTCGAGCGTCTGGCCTTCTTCGGGCTCTTCGCCCTTTTCCGCCTTCTGGGCTGCTTCCGCCTGTTTGGTTTTCTCTTCCTCGGTAAGCTCGGGCCGCAGCAGCACGTCGGCGATGATCTGGTCGTCGAGTTCGACCTGGCCGCCTTCTCGTGGGGTCCAGACGCCGGACCAGCGACGCAACTGCTCGATTTCGCGGTCGATCTGCTCCTCGGTGACCGCCAGCTTGTCCCGTTTGACGGGGATCTTCTCCAGCTTAGGCAGCTCGAACTCCGGCCGGACTTCAGCCTCGAACTCGAATTTCATCGCTCCGGCCGCCGGAAGCTCGACCTTCTCGAAGTCGATATCGGGATCGCCCAGAATATCCAGCTCTTTGTCCTTGATGGCGGCTTCGCTGGCTTCCGCCAGGAGCTTGAGCTTGATCTGCTCGTTCGTCTCTTTGCCGAAGCGTTTTTCGAGGAGACGGCGGGGGGCCCGACCCTTGCGGAAGCCCGGCAGCACCGCCTCGCGGCTCAGCTCTTTGTACTGCTCGTCGATGGCTTCCTTGATGCTCTCTTCGGGGATCTCGATGACTACCTTCTTCTTGCAGGGCCCGGCATCCTCAACTGTCACGATGTTCCTGGCGGTACGCGGCGGCTTTTCCTGCTCCTGATTCGTCGAAGCGGTCGAGTCCTTCGTTTCTTCCTCCATCGTAGTGCTCCCAGACAGATGGTGAATTCTGCTTGATTCCCATAAACAAAAAAGGCCTCAGGGAAAACAGCTCCCTTAGCCCGATGATCGCCATGTCCGACCCGGCCGCCACAGGCGACCAGGCTTAGCATATCGGCGACCAACGCCAAACTACCCGTTAGCCGGTAACTCGCCGATACTATATGGTTCCCCGACGCAAACGTGCGTCTGAAGGGTCCCATCCATGGGAAAACACCCCAAAAAGCGGGCGATGAGACTTGAACTCACGACATTCACGTTGGCAACGTGACGCTCTACCACTGAGCTACGCCCGCGATATAACGAATAGAGTATAGTGGTGAGGGTTCTCCCTGGCAAGTGCATTTTCGGCAAAAAAATCTTGCGTTTCCAGCCGGAGCCGGCGCGCTAGAATGCGGGGGCCGGCCCTGAGAGCGCTGCCGCCGCAAGGATCAGCAGGACAATCGCCAGTTCGGTTGCCGAAATGCCTCCGGCTCCCTGCGTCATCTGGCCCTCCTTCGAAGCCTGATTTCCATGCCGGTTTTATCGACGGGAAACGCAAGCCACTGAAGCAGATCCGCTGTTTCGTTCACGGGTTGCCGGACGGAAATCCTCTGTCCGGCGGACAGCGTCTTTGTGCGTTGTGCCGGTGGACGCGTTCAACGGATGGCCACCACGAGAATTGCGTGGAGACGGCCGTTGCGCGTGATCAGGTAGCCGCAGCGTCCGTGCGGGCCGTTCCAGGTCTCGGCCGGCGACTCGAAATACCACAGTTGGTCCCCGGCCTCGTACTTGCGTACGAATACGTGCCAGTGGTCCCACTTCGTGCGTCCGATGCCCGCCTCGTCCAGGTTGCATCGCTCTTCCAGAAGGATGCGAGACGAATCCGGACCGAAGTGAGAGCAGTAGTGCTGCCGGAGCTCTTCAGGAGAATTCAAGGCAAGCCGTTTCCAGGCCATGATCTGCTCTTCCGTCGCCACGCCACGCAGCAGCGACTCGTAGTCGGCGTAGCCGGCGTGGAAGGTCACCCTCCGATTCAGGATCATCGCGGCGAGCCTGCCGTTACGGACGATCACGTACCCGCGTGCGAGGCTGTGCCTGCCGGCCGGCGAGCGTGGACAGGCGAAATACCACAACTCATCGCCTTGGCGGTACTTCTCGCTGAAGACTTGCCATTCGGCCCAGGTGCTCCAGTCGGGGGCAAATGTGTCTCTGACCAAATCCGGCAACTCCTGGATCGAGGTCTCGATGTAGTGCTGCTGCACCTGGTCCAGTGAGTCGAGGCGCTGGCAGCGCTGGCGCAGGACACCTTCCGGGCCGATGGTGTCGCCCAGCAGGTGGGCGTAATCGGCATAGGCAGCGTCGAATTCGGTTTCCATGTCCGGTTCGGACGTGTCGTTGTCCGAGAACACCACGCACAAGCTCAACGGGTCTGCAGAGGTGTTTGCCGCCTTTTTCTCGACGCACGATGCGCCGAAGGCGATAAGAATCAGCGTGAGAACGACGAACGCGATGTGGATAGTCCTGGTACCAATGTGCCTGGTCATCTTTCACCCTTCTCCTGGGGCCGAATCTGCGGCCTTTTTCCTCGAACGCGGCCGCCCTGGATCGCCAGGGCATAGTCCGCCTGCTGTCCGGCAGCATCGGCAGGAATCGGGGGTCGGATGAGCGAAAAGTGTCTCCAAATCGGGAATCCCGGTTGCTTCGCCCGGCAGTAGGGTCGCTGCTGTCAGTTTCCAGGCGGAAGGGCACGGGCCGAGACGGACGCCGCCGATTCACCGGGCAGGCCCGGCTGCGTTTCCGGACCGTTCCAGACCCGCAGCTCGGTGATCTCGATCTCGGCCTTGACCTCGTCCAGAGGACCAACGTCGTACAGGTGGCCGCCGGAGCACAGGAACCGCCGGCGCGAGCCCGGCATGATCGGGCCGCGCCAGTCGTGGTCGGCGGCAAAGGGGGTGGCCGCCCACTCCTGGGATTCGGTCAGCAGGCCCCCGTTCTCATCCAGCAGGACCACACGGAGCGACAGCAGCGAGACGACCTCTGTGCCATTGTTGGTGATCTCGACGGCGGTTTGGGCGCGTCCGTGCGATCCGGGGCGGGTAACGACCCTGGCGTCGATGGCCAGTTCGCGGCAGTAGTCGGGCTGGCGGCGGTCGTCGAGCATGTCCGACAGGGCCGGCGGCAGCGCCTCGCGGAACTCCGGAAGGCCGCGAATAGCCCCCTGGGCCAGGGAGATGACCTGATCGGATTTCTCACTGGCCAGATGTACCCCGTAGAGCACCAGAACGGTCAGGCTGACCACAACCGTGATGACGACAGCGCTGAGGCCGAAGGCCGCGCTGGACAGAAACGAGTGCTTCCGTACCGTGATGTGGGAATGGTCCATGCTCATATCGAATACTCCTTCATAGGGTCGTTTCGCACTTGTCTGGTTAGTCGTTGGCAGCCAGGGAAGATTTCAGGTGGGCTGCCCTTTTTGCGGGTCTTCCGGACCGGCCGTGCCCGGAGGCGGCAGATCCGGCAAATACGTCGCACGATACGTCGGAATGGCCTTGACAGGCCCACAGAAAAGGCGGATAATCTGGGTACTATCTGGGAACACAGGCGGTCTGGTGTGCATCTTTAGTCTCGTACGGCAATGCTATGGTCAGGATAAGGAGTGCCATCATGAAGCGAAAAGTGGGGTTCACACTTATCGAGCTGTTGGTCGTTATCGCGATCATCGCGCTGTTGATGGGCATTCTGATGCCCGCGCTGAGCAGGGCCAGAACGCAGGCGCGCATGATCCGATGCCAGTCCAATCTGGGGCAGTACGCTCTGGCGGCCAAGATGTACTCCAACGACAATGACTTCGATTTTCCCTATTCGTTCACGTGGCTCTACAACAAAGGCGGCGTCAACCACAACTGGCACGATGCGAGCAACAATCTGGATCTGCACCCGGAACTGGCCGGTTGCATGTGGCCATATCTCAAGGGATTGGGCATCCATCTGTGTCCCGACTTCGACGTCATCGCCAGGTCACATGGTTGCGGCGGCACTTGGGAGCACGGTACGGTATGCAGCATTCCGATTGAGCCGCAATACAGCTACACTATGAACTCTCACCTCAACGGGGACGCCTGGGACTCTGTGCCGGCCCAGTTCAAGGCGGGCATCAGCAAGTTCAGGAAAGAGACCATGGTGAAGAATCCTTCGAGGGTGTTTTACTTCTCCGAGGAGAATCCCTGGGTGATTCCAGAGCTGAACGTCGCCGGGATCAACGACAACAACACTCGTGCCAGGCCGGACAACAAGGCCGACAGTCTCGGGACCTTCCACAAGGCCCCACGGGGAGATCTCAACAAGGGCGTTGTCAATGCGAGCTTCGTGGATGGCCACGTCGAGATCGCCTCTGCCTATCCGGCCGATGTGCCCCCGTATAACAGCTTCATCCTGAGTTGGCCCGCCGGCGGCGAAGTCCCCGTCTTTTAGGCGGTTCGCCGAGCAGCGGCATCATTGCGGGCAGGGGATCAGACTTCGATCAGTTGCCAGACGCGCTTCAGGGCGTCGGAGGTCTTCTGTAGGGCGGCCTCAGCATCCATCTGCCGGAGTTGCTGATCGAATGGTTCGCATTCGACGGGGCCATCGTAGCCGATCCTGACCAGGGCGTTGATGAATCCCTTCATGTCGATCACCCCTGTTGTCACGGGCAGTGCCCGCCGGTTGTCTGCCTGTTGGTCGACCGGGACGCCGGCGGGGGCGTCGTTGACGTGGACGTGAACGATGTCCTTGTTCGACAGCGTCAGCAGCTCCTCGACGGTCCCGTGCGAGGTGTACCAGTGCCAACTGTCCATCAATAGCCCCACGTTGGGCGTACCGATGGCGTCCACCAGTTCCATCATGTCGCGCTGAGCGCAGATGAACGGGAAGCGGTTTCTCGCCCGGCTGGTGCGCGGACCCACGAATTCCAGGCCCAGACGAAGGCCGTGGTCATTCAGCACCCTGGCTGCTTCAGATAACCGCGTCTTGTGTTGTTCGAAGTTCTCCAGATAGGTCAACTCGCCGTGGCCGGGCATGATCCAGGTCGCCACACGTGTGACGCCAAGCTGCTGCAAGATGGACGCTTCCCTGGGTAGCTTCTCCATGCCGCGCTGGAAGGTGTCCTGGTCCCGGCGGAACTCGACCGACAGGCCGGCGGCGCCGTAGCGAATCCCCTTGCTCTTGATCGTATCGACCCATTCGCGGATCTCGGAATCCGAACGGTTCTCGAATTCGCTCGCATTGGGGGTGATCCCGTCGAATCTGAACTTCACGGTGTACTCCAGGGCCTGTCGCTGATCGGCGCGGACGCCGATGTGGCCGTGCCCGAGATTCTTATAGAACCTGACCTTGCCGGTGCTCTGGGACGCTTGAGCCGGGACGCTCACCACGCCGAGGGCGGCGGCGACCGCCGACTGGCAGAAGGCACGTCGTGAGAAGGTCACCGATGATTCTCTTCCTGGACTGGTCATAGTCGTCTCTCCAGAGCTGTCTTAAGGTAGTGTGCCCAGTCTATCTTATGCGAATGGCGCCGCTGCTGGAGCGGACCAGAAGGCTGCCGTCGCCGTCGCCGACTGTCCCGCGGACGTAGTTCCTGCCGGGCTTGCTCGTCACGGTGACCGGCCGGCTCATGCGGACGGTGCCGCTGCTGGCCCGCAGGTCGACTTGGCCGGCGAAACTCCGGGGCATAACGACGCGGACGCTGCCCGTGCTGGATTTCACGCCGGCGGCGACGTCGCCGGGAGCGTCGGAGCGGAACGCCACCGAGATATCTCCGCTGGTCGATTCCGCCTGGAGCCGTTCGCAGGAAACTTCGCTGGCGGTGATGGAGCCGCTGCCGGCGTGGAGGTTGATCGCCTCCGCCTGCGCATCGTTGAGCGTCACGCGCGAGCTGGACGAGGCCATCCGGAGAGAATCGGCTTCGATGCGCCGCCCGGTCGCGGGCCCGGATGCGACGATCAACTGACAGACCCGCAGAGCCGAACCGTTGGTCAGGCGAACCGCGCCGCTGGCGCTTTCGAGATAGACGTCTCCTCCGTCGATCCGGTCGCAGGTGATCGAGCCGCTGGAGGAATGCAGGTGAATCGTGCCGGCGATTCCAGTCGCCTCGACGGAGCCGCTGGCCGTCCGTGCGCTGACCTCGCCGGTCAGGGCGGCCAAATTGATCGAGCCGGAGGCGCTGGAGCAGTCGATTCCGGTCTGCCCGGGCGCCGTGATCTCGTAGCTGATGCTGATGAACCGCTGGCTTGCAGGATCAGGCTTGTCGATCCTGATCCCCAGTCCGTCAGCGGTCTGCTCCAACCGAAGGCTGACCTGCTCGGCCAGGTCGCGGGCCTGTTCCTTGGTGGCGGCGCGGGCCACGACGGTGGCGACGACGTGGACGCGGTCCGTCTCCTGGCCGGTTACCTTGATCGAGCCGCTGGTCGTCGAGACCGCCAGGGCCGCCCCGGGGCTCGCCGCGTGCTCCAATTCAATCGTTCTCTCGGACCTGGCCTTCGGCATGTCGCCCGAAGGCGTGTTGCAGCTCGCGACAAGCCACATCGCTGCCATGAGGAAGGACGTTGTTGTGATCCATCGTTTCGACGGCATGCTCCGATCCTCTCTGCATTTCGATCTCGATCTGCGATCCTTCACGCGGGACATGGTACACGTTCTACTCGTCGCAAGCCAACTGTTTTACCGTGGCTCTGCCGGCCCGATGATTCCGACAACGTCCAGATCGTACCTTGTGTAGCTTGTGTAGGTTCCGCGCAGCCACAGCAGGACGCTCGGGCCGCCTCCTCGGGCCGGCACGATCGGACGGATGTTGTCGGCGGTCGAGTCGCGGGTGATCGGTGTCCAGCTCCATGTGGCGCCGCGATCTGTCGTTCGGCCTTCGAAGACTTCGTAATGACGTTGGCCATCGCTGCGGCTGAGCAGAGGTTCGCCCGTGACCGGATCGGCATCGGTCGAGATGTAGAGCCGGTTGGGATCGGCCGGATCGAGGGCGGCCAAGCCCGAGTAATGCTCCTCGCCGGCATAGAGTGCTGTCCCGGCGTGGGCGAGGAAGTAGTCGTTCCAGATGCGCCCATCCCATCGCGCGTAACGATAACGGATGTGATTTGGGTCCAGTTGTTTCTGGATACTGTAGACGATGTACGGATTCCCGGAGGCGTTCAGATGCATATCGCAGGGCCACGCGACGTGGTTCACATCGCCCGCGAAGACTGTCGTCGCCTGCGCCGGGCGGATCGGGTTGTCGTTCGCATCGCAGATGAGAATCCCATCCGAACGATAGAACGAGCCGGCCGTCATATAGCCGTGGTAGAGGCTGTTGGCGTAGTTGTGGGGGTGGTGCTCAGTCGTGACGAAGTGAATTGCGTCGAGGCCGTTGGAGGCATACTTGACGTAGGGCCGCCCATCGAACGCGATCAGCCGCCCGCCGTAACGCCAGGTCTGCCCCATGTCATCGGAGGTCATCCAGTTGGGGTTCCAGTGCTCGCCACGATAGAAGTTGTAGATCTGAGTGTTGCCGCCTGCTCCGTTGCGGAGCAGGAAGAGATTCGAGTAGGTCACGGATGCTTCGCGCGGGAAATGTCCTTCCGGCTGCCATGATGTCGCGTCACCCGGATGGACGGAAACCCGAAAGCGAACGAGTTGATCGGAACCGTGCCGGCAGTACATGGCCAGGATGTGTCCATCGTCCAGCACCAGCAGGGCAGGGGCGGCGTGGTCATCGTTTTGCAGTTGGGCGTGAAGCACCGTCGTGACACTGGGCGTCCTGCCGCTTGGGTCGACGGTGGTCACTTCGATATTGCCGCCCCGGCGTACGCCGTCCGTTCCAAGGGCATTGGCGACCGAGGCAAAGACGAGCTTGTCGCCAGACACGAGCGCGCGTTCATCCTGGAACCAGCACCAGCTCCCATTGTCGTTGAATACCGTGAACTCCGGCGCAGCCGCGGAAAGCTGCGCGACGGACATGTGAAGCAATATGGCTGTCAGAAGGGTCGTGACCGTGTGATTGGCCATGGTCGTCATGCAGTACACCTTTGCCGCGCCAACCGCTGCTAATGGGCGACCGTGATTTCATAGCGGACCGCATCCTTGGATCGGCCGCCCTGGGGAGGCGAGACCTCCAGCGTAGCCATCGATTCGTCGAGGCGGTAGGCAAACGATTTCTCGTCGGCGGCAAGCTCCACGTCCGCGATGTCGCCGAGCCGGGCGGGAAGCGAGCCATCGTGCGTGGCGACGTGGTGGCGCAGCGCCTCGATGTACTGAAGCGCTGCGACCGTCCCGTCGAGCCGGTTCATCAGTTGGCGGACCCGGTCGAAGGAGGACTCCATCTGTCGCCGCATCATGTTGCGCGTCGCCTCGCTGTATTGTGAGTTCGCGTCGAGGCCCTTCAACTCAGCCGAGATGGGCTGGTTCAGGTCGATCAGGGGATGCGGCAGAGCCTGCATGGCATGGTAGAGGTTCGGACTGCCCGCCGCCTGGGCCATGTCCTCGGCGCAGCGGAGCACCATCGCCGCGATGGCGACGCCGACCATTCCCTGCACGACAGTCGGGCTTTCTCCAACGTGCCGGGCCATTGCCAGACCGGTTCGTATTGTGCCGACCGCATCGTCGTATTGCCTCTGCGCGATCTGGAGACGCGCGCGGAGACAGAGCAGACGCGCCAGATTGCGGAATTCGGCCAGGCCGGTGGGCATGGTTCCCGACTGGAAGGGAGGCCACTCGCAGCTTCTGCACTTGGCGCCCTGGCCTGCCAACTCCAGGGAGGTCTTCGCCTGCTGGAGAATCGCCTGTACGTCCGCCGCCGGCAGTTCATCCAGCGGCACGCCGAGCCATTGCTGCACCTGATCGGTCTTCGGCCCTTGGGGAAGGGCCTGAACTGCCTTGGCGTATAGCTCTGCGCCGTCGCCGTCGGTCTGTTGCTCCGAACCGGGAAGCAGCGACAACGACCTGGCGGCGTCGAGTCGCGCCGGAGCAATCGTCAGGCGGACCACGCGGGGTGATCCTGAATCGGGCGCCACCGGTCTGCCCGGCTGGGCGCTCGGCAGAAAAACCACGGTTGTGACGAGCAGAGAAAGGACTGTGGACCACGTCATGACGTTGATCTCCTCTTGTCGGAAACCCGCATGGGGCATCGCGGTCGCACGGACGCGCCCGCGACGTCGGACTCCGGCCGCACCGAAGCCCGTCTCAACTATAGACGTCCGCCCCCGCCTTTTCATCAAAAAAGTCCTGGTAGGATGGACGCAAGCATCGATGGCCCAACGCAGGATTTGGACGTGCAATTCATTCGGCCTGAACGTACAATGGGGGCACAAAGTCGTAGCGATCATCGTATCCATTAGATACGCAGGATTGTCGCAGGGGGATATGACTATGGCTGCTACGAATCGCAGGAAAATAGGCCCACGCGAGCACTTTGGACTCCTCTTCGCCGTGGTGCTGCTGTTGTCTCTCTGGTTCGGTCGCCACACGGCAAGGGAACCGGTCTCGCTTTCCGTTACCGAGCATCAGAGCACTGAAGGGCAGGAAGGAGCTTCCGAGCCGAACGAGGCGCGGTCAACCCGGCCCGACCACAGCCACGGGGCCTTCGGCGAGCGGGTTGCGGATCGCCAGAGGATGGTGGATCTGCAGATACGCCGTCGCGAGGTCAAGGACCCAAACGTGCTCAAGGCGATGCAGGTCGTGCCCCGGCACGCCTTTGTTCCAGCGGCCCAGCAACGGAATGCGTACGACGACAATCCGCTGCCCATCGGAGAAGGTCAAACCATCAGCCAGCCCTACATCGTGGCGTTCATGACGGAGGCCCTGAAGCTTGACCCGAACGCCGTCGTCCTGGAGATTGGGACGGGGTCCGGCTATCAGGCTGCCGTGTGCGCCGAGATCGCTCGCCGGGTCTACACCATCGAGATCGTCGAGACGCTCGCCGAGACAGCGAAGGCACGCTTGAAGGAGCTGGGGTATGCGAACGTCTTTGTCCGAGCAGGGGATGGATTCTACGGCTGGCCCGAGAAGGGGCCTTTCGACGCGATCATCGGCACCGCCGCCGCCGACCGCGTTCCGCCGCCATTGCTCGAACAGCTCAAGCCTGGCGGACGGATGATCCTGCCCGTCAGCAACGAGATCGGTTTTCAGTACCTGATCCTGATCACAAGAGACGTCAAGGGGCAACTGGATCGGCGGGAGGTCATGCCCGTCCGATTTGTGCCCATGACGGGCCAGGTCCAAAAACCGGATTAGCTTGTCCTCCAGCCGCGCAGCATGAGCGCCGTCGCGAGTTCGCATGGGGTCAGGCACGCGCAGATCAGTACCACATCTTCAGTGCCTTGGGCAGAACACGAAAGCTGAACTCCGTCCCTTGCCGATAGAGGTTGCCGTCGGTTTGGGCATGCCTGGGTTGTGGCATGGTGATTCGGACATGGCGACCCTTCTCATGGCGGCCGAACCGGTTGCCCTCCATGAAGGATGTGGCCAGGCTCTGCACGAGTTCGGCCCAGCCGGAGTTGATCGCCAGCAGATGAAGGTGCCGGTCGTCGAAGACCGCATCGGGCACGATCTTCATATTGTATCCGTAATAGGCGATCTTGGTCACAATGGCGGTGACGGCGCCCGGCACGACGAACGTGCGATCATCGACCGCAATCGTCATGTCGGTGCGCTCCAAATCGGCGAAGAACGAGCCGAACGTGGCCATCGCATAGGCGTGGGGACCGCGCACCCCGCCGGCCTGAAGGGTTTCCCGGCGGTGCAGGATGTCGGCTTCCAGTCCTACGCTGGCCATGAAGGCCTTGACGGACTCATCGCAGAGGATCAGGTCGAGATCGTGAAGCCGTCCGTCGCGAATCTGTCTGGCGATGCGCGTCACCTGCGGGGGCAGGTCCAGCGCGTATCGCAGGGCGCAGCCGGAGCCGAGCGGCAGGTACGAGAGAGTCACATCGGAGCCGACCGCGTTGATGATGTCCGAGAACGTTCCATCGCCGCCCGCGACGATCATGACATCGACTTTCTCCGCCAGGTCCTGAGCGCAGAGCAGAAACTCCTCTCGTGAGGTGGTGTCGAGACCCGCCAGCACGGTATCGCCGCCGAGAATCTGCGAGGCCTTTCGCAAAGTCTCCGCCTTGCGCGTCGCGCTGGTTGCGCCGGACTTGGGATTGGCGATGATGCCGAACTTCATCGATCCGCACGATCCTTCTTCGTGTCGCTGTCACCATCCATCGGCCTGTCATCTTACCTGGCCGTTCGTGCGAGGCAACAACATTCCCCTGGAGGCAGGCCGCGCTATCACCGCCACAGAGTGCAATCGGTCCACGGCCTCCGTCTTGACTCTCGGGCCGATGCGCCGGCTGCCTCGGCGGATCGCGGATCAGTCCGTCGCCGCCGGCCTTCCGAATCCGATGTCATCGATGAAGACCAGACCGCTGCCGCCGGCGATCGGACCTTCACGGTTGCCTACTCCGATGGACATAGCCCGAATGCTGTCGGTCTTCAGGCCGGCCGACTCGATATCGCTCAACGGAATCTGCCATGCTCGCCAGCCGGGTCTGGCGGTGGCGATGGCATCCGGATGCGGGATTACCTTGACCTTGCCGGCGCTGTCCTCGACGGCGATGTAGAGCGGCTCGGCCGAATTGCCTGTCGGCTGCGTCATGCCGATCTCCGCAATCTGCCAGGGGCCGGTGACATTCCCGGCCGTGGAGACGTTGGAGAACTCGGCGCCCGTCGAGATGGCGGTGTCGTGGCTGGTCAGGGCCAGGCCGATATAGACGTCGGTCGCCATCGGGATGTTGACCGGCGCGGTGGCCGCGATGTCCACCCAGGTGACGCCGTCCGCCGACCGCTGCGCGGTGAACACGTTGCCCGTTCGCGTCAGTTTGACCCAGTAAGGGGCTGCCAGGCCGGCGGCGTCAGAATTCTCGCTGGCCGCATTCGCATTGGGCCGGCGCTGGAAGGAAATGCCGCTGCTCGGCGTGACAACCACCATCGCGTGCTTGGAGCCGGCTTCCAGACCCTCGCGAATCATCACGCCCGCCTTCGCCCAGGCATTGGAGTTCAGCACGCTGTCGACGCGGGCGACGATGGAGCCGTTGCCGCTCAGTCTCATGCAGGCGAAGCGAAACTCGTCGGCGCTGTCCCAGATGTCTGATCCGATGGCGTTCATGAGGATCTGACCGTCGGCGGTCTCCAGAAACGCCGGCGCTCTGCCCTGGATGTGCAGTACGAGAGTATCGGCCCCGTGGATGGTCCAGTCCTGAGGCGCGTCCCACGTCCGCCCGGCCTCGGAATACCAGGGGGAAGCCGTGTTGTCGTATTGCAGCGGCATGGATTGCCGCCCACCGTGGACGATGCGCTGCTCGGCAAACGGCGCTTCGAGGTAGCCTACAGTCGAACCGCTGCTGTTGACCCAGCCGTCGACCCAGATGTCGAAGATGGCTTGGCCGGTATCGAGATCGTCGGTGTAGCTCTCGAAATCGTCGATGACGGCGTAGTCTTGCGTCGAGAAGCTCCAGAGATCGCCTGCCCACGAGGGGATCGCCTCGGCGTCGTTGACCTCCACGATCTGCCAGTAATAGGTGCTTGCGAACTCCAGATCCGTGGGTGTGAAGCCGGCTGTGGCGACGGTGCCTGCCAGGGTCATCGTTTGCGGAGCGGCGCCAAGATATACCTCGTGCGAGGAGGCCTCTCGGCCGGCGCGCCAGGTGAGAGCGACGTCGGGGGCGATCCCGGTCGCTCCATCGGCCGGCTGGGGCTCTCTCGGCTGGACGGGAATGTAGGTGAAACGGACCTCGCTGAGGCCGTACTGGCCCATCGGGCCGAAGCCGCTGTTGACGACGAGCCGGACGTACTTAGCGGCCACCCCGGCAAGATCGACGGTCGTATTGCTGGCATAGCCTGCCCTGGCTGTTGCCTGGGCGAATTCGAAATCGCCCAGCACCGTCCACGCGGCGCCGTCGGTGGAGTGCTCGATCGTGGCATTCTTGATTCCGAAACCAAGGGCTTTCTCGAACTGGACGTTGTAGTTCCAGACGTGCAGTTCATGTAGTTTGAGAACTCTTTCGAACTCGTACTGAATCCATAGAGGGTCTTCAGCGGCGGGCGTAACGAGCCACATGTCAGTGGCCTCGATGGAGTGCCGGTCGTCGCCGTCGAGCCCGGAGCCATTGACAGTGTTCTCCGGTCCGGCCCCTTCGTCAGAGGCGCCGTTGGTCGTCGCCGTGATATTCTGTGCCGGATATGCGAATGGCTCGGTCGTGAAGCTCCAGACATTGCCTTTCAGAATGGTGCTGTCGGGCGGTGCGTTGACCTCGTCGATTCGCCAGTAGTAGGTCTGCCCGAAGTCGAGGACGCCGGCCGGATCGTATGCCGCCACTGTCTGGTCCTGACTGACCAGCACGCCGGAAGGAGCGCCCCGATTGGCCAGATTCACGTCATCGAATGCGGTCCCGAAGTAGACATCATGTGTTGCGGCGTATTCCCCGGGCGTCCAGCCCAGCACCACATCGCGAGGCACGTCTACGGCTTCGTCGGCCGGGCGCGGACCCGTTGCCAGGCCGGGCCCGCCCGGACCTTTCATCAGGGTCCGAATCTCCACGGCGGTCAACGCCCGGCTGAAGAGCCAGACATCGTCGATCTCGCCCCGGAACCAGTCGCCGGTCGCGTTGAAGACGTTGCCCCCGATGCTGAAGAAGTAGGAGGAGGTGCCGCTCGACATGCCGCCTTCATCGCTGGCCTGTTCCTGGCCGTCGATATAGAGGGCGATTCGCGTCTCGTCTCCTGCCAGCACGAGATGATGCCACGACGGGTAGGTGAAGCCATAGTTGGCGCCGACGAATGCCCAGCCATTTCCTGCCATCCAGGTTCCAAGCTGTCCGCCGCTCTCTGTTGTGAATCCGAACTCGATCAGGTCGTTTTGGCCGAACAGGCTCGAGTAGACACCCGTGTTGCCGGCGCTGACCCAGCCGGCCATAGTGAAGCCGGTCAGTCCATTGAGCAGGCTCTTGCCGGTGCCGACGTAGGCGTTCTGTCCGTCGAATTGCAGGGCGGTGCTGTAGAGCCCGGGGACCCAGGATGCACCGCCGTTGAGCGTACCATCGTTGCCATTAGCCGAGCCGTCCGCAGCCAAGGTGCCCGATCCCTCATCGAACGACCACCAGCCGAGAAGGGCGGGGTCCCTGGCGGGATCGAAGCGGCCCTGCGTGACACCCACGAAGAGCAGAGTCAACACTGCCACAAGAAGAACCGAAAGTGATTTCTTGTGCATGACGATCCTCCTTCCCGAGAAGACTCTCATGATTGCACGTGTTTCCTGAATCGATCCGCTGGCGCGTCCCTGGCTTGGCGATCCCGGGTCCGGCCGGCCTTCTTTGCGGTGGCATGCCTTCCCGCGATGCCGTCGGTCGGACAGGCCCGGCGCGACCGCTCCCAGATAGCTGCATTAGACCAAAACGGCGGCTTTCGGGCAAGAGAAAAGGGCTGTGAGCGATGCCCACAGCCCTTGGGAACGCCGCGATGATGATACCGACGCTCGTGCCGCGTCTGTGCCTGCTACGGTGCGGCGGGCCGCACATACAGGGTGACCTCGGCCACCGTCACGTCCGTTGCTCCGGGCGTCAACTCGCCGATGTCCACGTTCTCTCCCCTGACGCGCCAGGTCACCGTCGTGATCCCCGGTCCGACGTGGCCCGGCTCGGGATCGAACCAGGCGGTCCAGGTTCCTCCGGCGGCCGACGTCGCCGACACCTCGAGCTTCAGTTCGGCGCGGAAGTTGGTTTCGACCTGGTGTGAGTATGATCCGTTCAGCGTGACCGGATAGGTGATTCCCGTCGGCACGTCGAACGTGATCTCGAAGGTCCTGAGCTCTTCCCAGACATACTCCGGGTGCGGTTCGGCGGCGGAACCCTCGTAGACGCCCGAGTCAACCTTGCTGCTTTGCACGCGGTCCGCGCCGCCCAGATCCAGCGGGTGGTTCTCACTGGTGTTGCCGTCGCCGTCGACGTCTGCGTGGTCGGCAGGGATCAGGCTGTTGTTGCCGTGATTGATCCCCTGCGAAGTGGCCTGAAGGTGATAATCGCTGTCGAGGTCGATCCATTCGCCCTCGATGCTCCACAGTCCTCGGCTGACGAAACCGGGGTCGACATTCAGGTTGCCTGTGCCGGACCAGCCTCCCTGAATGATGCTGTAGGAGGCCACGACCGTGGCTGGGTCGTCGCTCCAGATCAGAGAGGCGCCGCCGTCGTTGTACAGGATGCTGTTGTTGATCCTCACCGCCTCGCCCGGCGAACCGGAGTAGCTGAAGTTGAACAGGACGATCTCATTGGGCCAGGGCCCCACGTTGTCGGCCAAGGTGCAGTTGCTGACGGTGACGTGGGCGCCACTACCTCCCATGTTGCAGATGGCCGAACCGCCGCCGACACTGCTGCTGCCGGCGGAGTTGCCGGTCAGCAGACAGCTTGCCAGCGTGGTCGTGCTGTCGTGATTGTACAGGGCGCCGCCGTAGAGCAGGGCGCGATTGCCTGACAACTGGCAGTTGGCCAGGTAGGGCGAGGCTCCAAAGGCGGCGACGCCTCCTCCGTACACGCCCGTATTGCCTCGGACGGCGCAATTTGCAGCGGCAGGCTCGCCCGCCTGGATCAGGATTCCACCTCCGTAGTGGTGCGGATAGGGGCCATCGGCCTGGCCGTCCGCAATGGTCAGACCATCGAGTGTGGCGCTGCCCTCCAGGGTGACGACATGGTAGCTGTTGTCGTCCCGGTTGAGGATGCCCCAGAGGTCATCGCCGTTGAGATCGCCACTGAGAACCGTCGGGTGGGCTGCCGGGTCCCGGGCGTCGGGGTTGGATGCTCCGTAACCGGCGTAGCTGCCTCGCAGGATGACACCGTCCGGGACAACGAACGATGCCTCTCGGTCGCCGGCGGTCTGCCCAGCGCCTTGGTCCGGCTCGTAGGTCCCGTCGGCGATGTGAATCTCATCTCCGTCAGCCGCTGCAGCCAGCGCATCCTGCACGTTTCGATAGGCGCGATACCAGGTCGATCCGTTGGGCGACGGCCCGGTCGCCGAGCGGTCCACATAGATCACCTTTCCACCACTCCCACCACCACCACCGACCGTGAACTCGATCTCTATGTCGAGCGTCTGGCAGCGGAACGTCCACTTGCCGTCCGACAAGGGTCCGAAAGTTCCCTCCAGGCCGCAGACCGGCATCCAAATCAGCGTGCAGATGGTGGGCGCTGGGCCTTGGAACCACAGGCTGACCGTTCGGGTTAGCGTGTTGACCGTCAGTTGAGGTGTTCCACCCAGGTTGGATTCGGCCACGCAACTGTTGCCGTAGACAGGCTCGTCCAGAGGTCCGCTGAAGGAGATGACGCTCGACGAAGTCGGGTTGGCCGGAGACAGCGTCCAGGACGCCGGAGGCGACTGGCCCTTGGTCCAGGACACGGTGGCGCCCGAGACCGTACCGCACACGAGCGCCATCACGGTTACGCACGCGACAATCTTGCCCCTTGCCATCTTCCTACCCTTTCAATGAAAACGCACCTGGCTGGCTCACCGTCAATGGACAACGACATAGACGTGGAGAACACCGAGAAGGGTGTCGCAATGACGAGGAAAGCCGCGCACACATCGCTCAAGACGATGTGCTGGTCTTGACTTCGCACCACCCAGCATCCGCACATCCTCCTCCTTGCCGTTTCGGGTCATCATGATCCGGGCGGCGATTGCCTTGAACCAATGATAGACGATCCCCTCGGCGGATTCAAGCTTCTTCCGTGAGAAACCGGGGCAAGCGGCAGCACGTGATATCTGGGTGGGGTGATCGAAAGGACGCCGAACAAAGGACAAAGCAGGGCGGCTGCGGAGCGCTCACCGCGGCCGCCCGGGATCGCAGGGTTCTGTCGCAAGACGGTCGGTCAGCGACGTGGAATTCCACCGTCGCTACTCTAAAGAGACTGGCTCTGCCAAATGCTGGATAGTCCCTGCCAGCAGGACGCGACGAAGCCGCCGAACCATCCGGTCGTGCCACTGCCCCCGCCCTGGACGGTCGGATTTGCCGTCTGGCTCATAGCGCCCCTTGGTGTGTACATCTGCTGCGTTGCATAAGCGCTGCCGCTGGCGCACTGGCTGAACGACGTGCAGCTGCCGGACGCGATGCTGCTCTGGCTAACGGATGTGGAAGCGATCTGGGTCTGTGTTCCCCCGCGGCTCCAGCCGCAATAGCTGCTCTGGCCGAATGATATGGTTGACACCAACAGCAACACAACCGCGATAAATAGTATCTTCTTCATGTTGGAAACTCCTTTCTCTCACTTTCTGATACGCATCCGTGCGCAGAACCCTGCCGTTCTGCCATCTGAAGAGGTGACAAATCACTTCGGACGTGAACGACTACGATGGAGTCCGCAGAGCGCGCCTACAGCCTCCCCGCGTTGGGCCGTCCGTGACCCAAGATTGCACCATTCCTCGGAGCGCCGGTGTTGTCTGGAACGGAGGCCTCCAGTCTGTTCCGTGACGCTGCAACAAAACTATCCATCGTCCGAAAGCAGTCAATTGTGGCAACTACGTATTTCACGTCTTTTTTTTAAGTGACCGTGACAAGGTGCCAGGCATGCCGCACGCTCGAAAGGTGCATCGGAGACGATCGTTTCTTCTGCGCGTACGCATACCTGTTCTGAGCGTACCGTGCCGACATGAGACGGGAATTCTTTCGATGCCGACGATCCACCAGTCGCATCCAGAAGAGATGGCGATGCACGGGAAGCGAAATTGTTAAAAGGTATTATCGCTATACAATATAGCATACTCTGTGGGGAAAGGCTCGATGATCCGGCGGAGGCGGTTGCCTGTCCGGTGCTTTTCACATGCAACGGCAAGTGGGTTGTGCGCACGGCCTGCGTTGAGGAGATGCCGTATCCGCGCAGTGCGGCACGGTCGGAGGACTAGAAAGGCAAACCGCTGGACCAACGGAGCAGGAGGGATTCGAACCCCCGTTACCTTTCGGTAAAACGGTTTTCAAGACCGTCGCCGCAAAACGATAAGCGTTGCTCTGGAAATGACTTAGAGCAGGGGCCATCCGGCGCTTACAAACCAGCTTACAAACGAAACTCGAAAACGGTCGATATTCCATCGCCCGAACTGCCTCCAGACTTGGCCGAGGTCGTGACATGCTGGCCGGGCCTGCCGGACCACGTCAAGGCCACGATCACGACGCTCGTGCAGGCCCACGGCAAGGGGAGGAGGTGACGATGGCAGGCAGGAGCGCTCGCAAGCGAATCCCTCTGGCGCAACAGATGATCTATGATGACATGCGCGGGCAGTTCGAGGCGATGGGCGCTGGGGGCCAGTACAACCGACACCAGAAGGACTACGCCCTCAAGCTCATCGGCAAGTACGGCGTCCGGGCGACCGCACGGATTCTTGAGATTCCCCGCCGAACGCTGCAACGATGGTGTCGCAGTCAATCGAAGCGGGTTCGCCGGTGTCCGGCCTGGGTCTATGCGTGGGCGGCCAGACGACGCAAGAAGCGTGCGTTCTGGTCATGGAGAGGCTACGGCTAAACCGTCTGCAAAGCCGAAATGTCGCCACTTAAAAAGGGATTTCGGCGGATTGAAGGACAGCATCCGTAGGCGGGATCGGAATCCAAAGCAGCCCCCCGCGAGCTTCTTGCCGCTGTGCATCTAACTCCACGATAATCCCCCGTGAGGGGATTATCCACCCTATACCGTGCAACGGAGCACGCCCGGTTACGCCCAAGAACCTCCAAGTTTCCACGATTTCCGGAAGGCTCCGGAGTCACGAGAGAGCCGCAAGGTACGGTTGGATCACTTCGGCGACTCGACATATCTTGGCATACTGCCAGAGTTGGGTCCGCGTGCACTTCTTGCTGCGCAGGCAGTCCCGCAGTGCCTCAATGGCCACATCGAGGCCGATCTTGTTGCGATACTTGAAGCAGTCCGCCACGGTCTTGGCCGGGTTGTAGACTTTGACCTGGACGGATTCGATCCGGTGACGCCCGACACCTTCTGTAAGCGCCTTCCCGGAGAATCGCATGGTCCGCAATGGCGGGTACTCCACCTGTGGGCGGCGCACGTCGCGGGCCAGAGCGATCCAGACCTCGAACGGGTTCGCCGTCCCGATCTCATGGAAGCGGAGAGCAGACAGCAGGCAGACGATGCCATGCGGGACTCGCCGGGCAGCCTGGGCCAGACTGACGTTGGCGGTGGGCTGCGCATCTGCTGGCATGTAAAGCCCCCGGCCAACCCTGATGAGCGTGCCCCTCTCGCAGAGGCGGCGCAGATACTCCGGGTGGATATGGGCGGCCCGCACGTCCTTCACCCGCAAGATGCCCTTGCGTTTCGCAAGGGCCAGTATCTTGTCTTGCTTGTCTGGCATTTCGCCACTCCCGTTACCAGTACCTGCCGCCTGTGTACAACTGTCCACACTTATTAGTATGTGTGTGCACTTTTACACGGAAGTGTCATGGCTGTCAACCCCGTTTCCCTTCAAACAGGAATGGCCGACGACGATCCAATCAAGGGCGAATTCGGGATAATCTTCGCTGACACTGGCTTGCCTCCTTGTCCGCTGCCGCGAGCCGCTTGTTCATGTGGTTGCGCAGGGCCTCGATTGTCCAGACCGGTTCGCCAAACAACCGAATACTCGGCGGCAATTCGCCTCGCCCGACCGCCCGTTTGATGCTCGCTCTATGACGTCCAAAGAGTCTCGCCAATCCATCCTCAGAGATCACCGCATCCGGCGGCAAATCCCCGAGCTTGCGTATCACGCCGAAATCGGCCAGGTCGCAGGCTTCTTCCGGTTGGGACTCTCCAACCTCCCGTGCGCTTCCCGGAATACCATCTGATCTGCCGGATTCCGGCTTCGCAGGCAGTAGTTGCTCTGACGGGGACTCCTGGAGTCGCTGCCCATCCCCAAAATGCATCGGGAACTGCTCGGTATATGGCGGCAGACCTTGTTTCTCCGCTCGGTATTGCAGCAGCAAAGACCAATCGCTGTCCATCCGGTGACAGTCCACCCGAAGCGTTGCCGCGCGGGTGACGATCACGATCGCATCGCCGCATCCCACATCGAGTGTGCATTGAGATGGCATAGCTGATCCTCCCATTCGTCCGGGTCGCACCCATTACTGGAAACTCGGAATCCTCCCAACCCTTGCCACAATCGTGGGACCGCCCGGTTGCGTCCTCGCGCTTCAGAATCGCCTGCCGAACTGGTGTCCAAACCCTTGGTCCTGAGCCATCTTGAGCCACAGTTCCCGTCGAGGACAGCCGGCATGGACCCAAGCGGCGAGTTCGTCGTACCGCCACAATGTTCGCCTTCCCAGTCTGATGGGTAGAGGGCCGAGTTCGCCACTGCTCATCATACTGTAGATCATCCGAGTGCCGACCGATAGTACGCCCGCAACCGCCTTCACATCGAGCAGCAGGGGAGCGACGCCGGGTTGCTGGTCCTTGGCGTCGGGTTTGTCAGGGGTCTTCTCCATCATAAGGCCAGATTCTATCGCTGGTGACACGGGAAAAGCAACGCTGTGGCCCGGCATGGCGTTTCCTGGCATTGGAAATCAAGTTGATGCGCCGATTGGCCGATAGTATGATGGGGAGGGTGACGGCCTGTGCTGCTTTTCGAGAGGGCGATGTGGCGGAGAAACTGCCGGTCATTGTTGGCAATCGGGGGACGATAGGGCTGTCGCCACGCTGCAACGTCTCGCCGAGCGATTGCGCGAGCGACCCTGATAGAGCACGAGCAAGGGAGTAATGGATAACGAGCGAGAGTTTCCAGTTGGTCAGCATGTTCCGCTGCCGGGGCATTTTCCTGAGCCGGTCGTTCTGGAGGCTGTCCGGCCTATCGGCGCAGGGTATGAGTGTCGCGTTCGCCTTACCGATGGTAGTCTTGAAGAGGTCGTTATCTCGGCCGAGGAGGCAAAGACCCTGGCAAAGCCATCCGCCGCTTCCAAAACGGTCCGCTTGGTCGAGCCAGGGGATGTGCAATTGCTGGTGGAGTCCGCCAGAATCCGGCTTGCGTATGCCCATGACCGCCAGTTTGCCGTTAGCCTTTCCGGCATTCGCACGCTCCCGCACCAGATCGAGGCCGTCTACCAGAAGATGCTGCCGCAGCCGCGTCTGCGATTCCTGCTGGCCGACGATCCCGGAGCCGGCAAGACCATCATGGCCGGGCTGCTCATCAAGGAACTCAAGCTCCGCGAGGCGGTTGACCGCATCCTGATCCTCTGCCCGGCTCCGCTGACAATCCAATGGCAGGACGAAATGCAGCGGTGGTTCACCGAAATCTTCGACGTCATCTCTTCCGCCGTCGATCAACAGCAGCTAACCAATCCGTGGGATCGCTGCACGCAGGTTATTGCGTCCATCGACTACGCTAAGCAGCCCGATGTCCGTGAACGTGTCTGGCAGCAGCGGTGGGACTTGGTCGTCATCGACGAGGCCCACAAATGTTCGGCCCGGACCAAGAGCGGCGGCGCCGGCCGCGCCCCACAGATCGATCCCACGAAACGCTACGAGCTGGCGTTCAAGCTATCCGAGCAGAGCGACCACGTGCTCTTGATGACCGCCACGCCGCACCACGGCGACGAAGACAAGTTTGCCCATTTCCTTCGTCTGGTCGATCCCGACTTGTTCGCCGAGCCGCACCGTCTTGGAGAACAGGGCGCCGACTTGCGGGGCGAGGTCTTCCGGCTCGGGGCCGATTGTCCGTGGATGCTTCGCCGGCTGAAAGAAGACCTCAAAGACATGGACGGCCAGCGGCTCTTCCCCGACCGCCACGCCGTCACAGTGCCATTCACGCTCAACAGCGAGGAGTTTGCGCTCTACAAGGCCGTCACGGGCTACATCAATCAGTTCATTCCCCAGCAACAGGGCCAGCGCAGGACCTCTGCCGCCCTGGCCCGTACCGTCCTGCAACGTCGCCTGGCTTCGTCTGCGTGTGCGATCCACGAATCGCTCAAGCGGCGAGCCCAGAAACAGCAGACTCTGCTGGACGAACTTGAGGCCCTGCCGCCGGCACAGCGCAGCCGCAAGCTTGCCGCTCTTCAAGGACGGCTTGTAGACGCCGAGCGGGACGAAGACGACCTTGACGATACCGACCGGGATGTGTTGATCGACGAGTTCACCGCTGCCGTCGAATTGGACCAACTCCGTACCGAGATTGCCGCGCTCAAGGACTTGGTGGAACAGGCCCGCAGGGTGCGCGAGGCTGCCAACGACTCCAAGCTCAAGACCCTCAGGGAATGCCTGGCCCGCTCCACGTTCGCGGAACTCAAAGACGGCCGTGGCAAGCTGCTGCTGTTCACAGAACACCGGGACACGCTCAACTACATCAAGGAGCATCTCGGACGCTGGGGCTTTACCACGTGCGAGATTCACGGCGGCATGAACCCCCACGAGCGGAAACGAGCACAGGAGGCGTTCCGCACACAGGCCCAAATCTGTGTCGCGACAGAGGCGGCAGGTGAGGGTATCAACCTCCAGTTCTGCCACCTGATGATAAACTACGACATGCCCTGGAACCCCACGCGTTTGGAGCAGCGTCTCGGTCGTATCCATCGTATCGGACAGCGCGACGACTGCTATGTGTACAATTTCGTGGCTACCGAGGCAGAGGACGGCAGCGACATCGTCGAAGGCCGCATCCTCGACCGGCTTCTGCGCAAGCTCGAAACGATGAAGGCGGCGCTGTCCGGTCGCGTTTTCGACGTGATTGGCGAAATCCTTGCCCTCAACGAAGTGAACCTGCCGGAGATGCTCCGCGAAGCGGCCTTCGATCCCCGGCGTCTCGACGACTACCTCGACCAGATCGACCGGATCGACCCCGAACGCCTTAAGCAGTACGAGCAGGCCACGGGCATTGCCCTGGCCCGCGCCCACGTGGACTTCTCGGGGTTGCAGAAGCAAAACGTGGAGATCGAAGAGCGTCGGCTGATGCCCAAGTATGTCGAGCAGCAGTTCATCGAGGCCGCCAAGCGCATCGGCTTACGTGTGGAACCACGAGCCGACGGCCTCTGGCGCATCGAGCACGTCCTGGCCGACCTGCGGTCGGAGCGTCTGGCCTGCCTCCGCAAGTATGGCAAGGCCGATACCGAGTATCGCAAGGTCACCTTCCACAAGGGGGTATTGGAGCGGGACCAGCATCTGGATGCCGTCCTGATGGGGCCGGGCCATCCGCTCTACGCCGCCGTCGATGAGAAGCTGTGCGAGGCCCTTTCCTACGGCATTGGCGCCACGGCCCTCTTCACCGATCCGCAGGCTGCCGGCCCGTATCGGCTGCATTTCTTCGAGATCAGCATCAAGGGCAAGGACAGTCGCGGCAACGATGTGCCGCTCTACGCGGAGGTCGTGGCGGTACGGGAGGAAGCCGGGCAATTCGAGATCATGCCTGCCGATGTGCTTCTCGATCTGCCCCCACACCCCCAGAGATTTGACCAGATGGACCCGGTGGACCCGCAGCCGGCGGCCGATCACCTCAAGAGCACCTACCAACTCGAAATCCGCCGGCGATGCCAGCAGGAACGCCAGCAGTTCTCGGCCGTAGTTCGGGACTACCTCGAACGTTCGTTCAAGACGCGGATCAGTAAAGCCCAGGAACGCTACATGGGCCTGATGGCCGAACTGGGCGAGCGGTCCGAATACAAGCTCGCCGCCGACGAGGCCAAGAAGTATATCGAGTATCTGGAGCGCAGCAGAAGGGACCGCCTGGCCGGCCTGGACCGCCTGCAAATCGCTCGCACCGGACCGGTCCGCCACTTGGCGACCGCCGTGGTGCTGACGCCCACCGGCGATGTAGCGGCACAACTGGGCGTCCTGGGACGCGAACCGGATGGCGCGCTGCGCCGGCAAAAGGAACTGCGAGCAGAAGAAATCACCATCGAAAGTCTGATCGCTGAGGGCTTCCCCCGCGAGAGCATCCAACGGGTTGGGAGCCAGAAGATTGGCTTCGACATTCGTGCCCAACGTGTCATAGATCACGCCACAGGTGTCACCGAGGTCCGCCGCATCGAGGTCAAGGGCTACACACGGGGCAGCGATATCCAACTGACCGTCAATGAGTGGTACAAGGCCCAACAGCTTGGCCCGACCTATTGGCTCTACGTCGTCTGGGACCCGCTGGAATCGACGCACGAACTGGTCCGCATCCATCACCCGGCCGAGAAGCTCGACCATGCCAAGAAGGAAATCGTCACGGCCAGGATGTTCTGCATTCCAGCCATCGTGATCAAGGAATCCATGTAGCGGAGCGACTAATGGCCAAGAGCAAAGCAACTGTTGTTCCCAATCAGATATTCATCGGATGTCCGTGGAAGACTGTTCGCCCTAAGTACGACCATCTGATACTCAAGATGCGAAAGAAATACCCACTGTCGTTTATCATCATTGGTCGTGAAGAAGACCAAGACGCCGATGATCTGTTGGCGGTCATCAAGCAAAAACTGCTATCCTCAAGCTACGCCGTCTTCGACGCAACGACCGGGAATGCCAACGTGTCCCTTGAGTTTGGCCTGGCAGAGGCGTCCGGGATCGATCGTGCCCTGTACTTCTGTACACACAAGGCTGGCTCTCGGCAAAATACGCCAGATAGCGCTATCATCGCTGACCTTGCGGGAAGACGACGTGTGCAGTACAAACAGGAAAGTCAACTTGCTACACAACTTGGAAAACTGTGTGCGTCACATCCGTATACCCGCCGCTTTGAGAAGTTCCTGAAAGGCAGTTTCAGAGGTTCAAAGAAAGGGCAGAAAAAGCGGGCCCGCACCTTGGCCTTGAAGACCATTCATGAACTGGATGACCAGCAATCTCGGCGGCGGGAAGACGTGGTACAGGCAATGCTGGCTGAGAACTACAGACGTGAGGAGGTTGATGATATGCTTCAACGATTGAACAAGTCCGGATTATTGCTTGTTACACGTGGCCGCTATTCAACAGTAGACGTACGGTGAGAAATCATGACTGATGATTTGCGACTGATTGAAGACTATCTGCCGATTGAAGCGATTAGCGCGGAGGCTTCTCGGGAGAAATCGGTGCGGAAGGGGCATATCTCGACGCTGCACCTGTGGTGGGCGCGGCGGCCGCTGGTCGCCTGCCGGGCGGCGGTGTATGGGGCGCTGGTGCCGGCCGACCGGTGGGTCAAGGACATCGAGATGAAGAACCCGCCCGCCGACCCGGCCAAGGCGGAGGCGACCAAGAATGGCAAGAAGAAGGGCCTCAACCGAAGGGCCGCCAAGGACTTCGTCACCAAGCTCTGTCGCTATCCCAAGACGAACCCGACGGCCGAGAAGGACATCAAGATCAAGGAGGAGACCGAGCGGGCCATCGTCGAGGCCCAGCGGCATATCCTCGAAGCGCACGCCGACCGGCTTACCGCCGAACTGGCCGAGGCGAAGGAAACCGGCAGGCCGCCGGCTTGGGTCGAAGAGTTCAAGTTCCAGGGCGACAAGGTCAGCTACGACGACATCGTCGCCGGCCGGGCGCCGCGCCCGCGCGTGCTCGACATGTTCGCCGGCGGTGGCGCTATTCCGCTCGAAGCGCTGCGGCTGGGCTGTGAAGCCTACGCCCTCGACCTCAATCCCGTCGCCCACATCATCCAGCTTTGCACCCTCGTCTACCCGCAGAAGTACGGCAAGCCCGACCCCAACGCACGCGGCATGACGGGCTTGCCTGCGCCGCAACGCTTCTGGACTTATGTCATCCGTTGCGAAGACGACTCGTTCTACATCGGCCAGACCGACAACATCGTTCGACGCTATGAGGATCACCTGAGCGGTAAGGCGGAGTGGACTGCCACGCATAGGCCAGTCGAGTTGATCCACTGGGAGGAGTTCAAGACACGAGAAGAAGCGGTCGCACGAGAGCACGAACTGAAGACCGGGTTTGGCCGAAAGTGGCTCAAACGCGAATGGGATGCTGGTCGTCTTGCGTCGCGGCAGGCAGGGCCGAAGAACGCCAAAGGGCTACCTGCCAGCCTCGAAGGGCTGGCGCAGCCAGGTGAGACGACCTGGGGCGGCCTGGCCGCCGAGGTCCGCTACTGGGGCAACTGGGTCCTCGACCGAGTCCGCAAGGAGATTGGCGACCTCTATCCGCCCATCCCCGACCCGGAAGTCTGGGACACACCGCCCCAGATCGCCTTCGACCATGAGACTGGCCATTGGAACGTCACCAAGCCCGGAAACACCAAACGCGGTGTCAAGCTCGATGATCTTCCCGCAGTTTCTGCCAAGACTGACAAGATGTTCGAAGATGACGACGAGGATGGCGAATGCAATACCGCCATCACCTTACCAGGATACCTCGTTCCGGTCATGTATCTTTGGACCAGAACGGTCATCTGTAAGAATCCGTCCTGTGGGACCGAGATACCACTGGTCAAGCAAACGTGGTTGTGCAAATCGAAAGACCGTAGCACGGCGCTCGCCATGCGTCCCATGCCCGAATCTCGCTGTGTTGCCTTCGACGTAGTTGATAGAGCAGCAACTGCGGAGATGGGCTTTGATCCGACGGACTTCTCCGAGGGTGGCAACGTGGTGTGCCCGTGCTGCGCCACCGTCGCCGATGCCAGCTATACGAAGCAAATGGGCCGCGAGAAGAAGATCGGCCATCGCCTGATGGCGGTGGTTGGCATTCGGCCAGGTGAGCAAGGGAAACACTACGTCAGCGCCCTTGACTTGCCCGGTGCGCAATCTGCGGCAGAGACTGCCTCGCGTCTTCGAGAACTATGTGAGAAGACAGGCATCTCGCTGCCGGACGAACCAATCAACTCGGAGCGACCTTCGCCCAACTCGCGAGGGCTCTCTGCTGTGACACGCCACGGCTTGCAGCGATTCGGAGACCTGTTCAATCCCAGACAAAGCGTCTCCCTCGTGGCATTCACGGCCCAGATCCGTGTCGCCATCGGCGAGATGAAGCACCAAGGTATGTCCGATCGCTCTACCGCTGTGGCAGCCTACTTGGCAGGAATCCTTGACCGCCTTGCCGACTTCAATTCCAGCTTCTGCATTCACAACTTCCACGGAAGTAGCCGAATCGCGCACACATTCGGGCGTCACGCCATAGCTATGACTTGGGACTATGCGGAGGCCAACCCATTTCACGAAGGGAGCGGAGGCTGGGGCACAGGAACCATCGCTGCGGCGCTTCAATCGGACGACGCGAAGACGGAGGACCGCGCCCGCGTGTCCCGTGGCAGCGCTACGAGTCCCACATTTCCAGATGGATTCTTTGATGCGGTGGTATCCGATCCGCCATACTACGACAATGTACCGTATGCCGATGTATCCGATTTCTTTTATGTTTGGCTGAAGCGAGCAATTGGTGACCTATTCGAAGAACATTTCAGCACGTTGCTGACTCCAAAAAAGGCGGAGGCAACTGCACTTGCATCTCGTCACCGCGGCGATATGGGGAAAGCGACAGCCGAATATGAATCCCTCATGCTCCAGTCTCTGAGGCACGCATCGCGCATGTTGAAGGCTGGTGCGCCGCTTGCGCTTGTCTACGCGCATAAGACGACGCTTGGGTGGTCTACGTTGGTGGAATCGCTCCGACAAGCCGGCCTGGAAGTCTGCGAGGCTTGGCCGCTGGATACAGAGAAGCCGGGGCGATTGGTCGCGTATGAGGCGGCGGCGCTCGCGTCAAGCATCTTTCTCGTCGCGCGCAAACGAACAACCGGAGCCGGCAATGGCGACTACGAAGGCAAGGTTCAGCCGGAGTTGCAGCAGATCGTCCGCGAGCGGATCGAGACGCTGTGGGGTATGGGGATCGCCGGCGCCGATCTGGTAATCGCCTGCGTCGGCGCGGGCCTGCGAGCGTTCACCAAGTACGAGAAGGTCGAATACTCCAACGGCGAGGAGGTCCCAGCAGAAAAGTTCTTGGCTGAGGTCGAGGGCGTGGTGCTTGACACCATGCTGGCGAAGCTTTCCGGCGAGATGGGTGGCAATGTCAGCGCCGTGGACGCGTCCAGTCGGTTCTACGTGCTCTGGCGGTACATCTACAAGGCCGCCGAACTCGACGCCGGCGAGGCCATCGTCTTCTCCAACGGCACGCACATCGAACTGGACGGCCCGCAGGGATTGTCCAGCGGGACAGATGCCCTGATCGAGAAGAAGAAGGCCAAGTACCGCGCCCGGGACTTCACGGAGCGAGGCGACCACGACAAGCTCGGCCTGCCCGATGACGGCCAGCCGGCGCCACTGATCGACGTGCTGCACCGGGTCCTGTGGCTGATGGAGAACAGTCCCCGCAAGCTGGCGGAGTTCCTCGACGAGGCCCGGCCCGACCGCGAGCGGCTGCGAGTGCTTGCCCAAGCCTTGGCCGGAGCGGCATTGAGCGGCAAGAGCGAAGCCGACGCCGCCAAGCTGGTGACGACCACCACGGCCGAACAAGCCGCCCTCGCCAAGCTCCTGTCCAACTGGCGGAGCCTGATCGAAGAAGGCGTCGCCGCCGCCGTAGTCGGCAAGAAGGCCGCCAAGGAGGATAAGCAGGACAAACAGCGCGCCTTCGACTTCGGAAAGGGGAACAGGCAATGAGGTCTTTTGAGCATGGCTATCTTCTGGAGACCGCGATCTCGCATTCGCTTCTCATGGCGATGCGCGTGCTGGGCGAATTTCGTGGGCGGCAGAGACTCTACACCGAGCAGTTCCCCGAAGTCCTGGAGACGTTGCGCCAAGTCGCACTGATCCAGAGCACCGAGTCCTCCAATCGAATCGAAGGCATCACCGTGCCGGCGGGACGCCTTACCGGCCTGGTGACCAGAAAGACGCGGCCTCGCGACCGTTCGGAGCAGGAAGTGGCCGGCTATCGGGATGTGCTTGCGGCGATCCACGCCAACCACGGCCGGATGCGGCTCTCGACCGATCTGATCCTGGACTGGCATCGCACGATCTACCGCTATACCGGTGAGAAGGGCGGCCACTGGAAGACCGCCGACAATGTGATCCGCGAAACCACGCCCGATGGGCGGCAGGTGGTGCGGTTCAGACCCGTCTCGGCCGTGGCCACGCCCCAGTTCATGGAACGACTCGTCCAATTCCACAACCGAGCGATGGAGGAGGCGAAGACCGACCCGCTGCTGTTGGTGGCCACTTTCGTGCTGGATTTTGAGTGCATTCATCCCTTCAAGGATGGCAACGGGCGGATCGGACGGCTCTTGACGCTGCTTTTGTTGTACCAGTGCGGCTACGAGGCCGGCCGCTACATCAGTCTCGAACGGATCATTGAGGAAAGCAAGGAAACCTACTACGAAGCGCTGTCAGCCAGTTCGCAGAACTGGCACGAAGCCAAGCATGATCTTCGGCCGTGGTGGGAGTACTTCCTGGGAACGCTGACGGCGGCGTACAACGAATTCGAATCGCGCGTCGGCACGCTCACGAGCGCACGAGGCGCCAAGCGGGAGATGGTGCGGAATGCCATTGCGCGGCTGCCGGCCCGATTTTGCATGGGCGATGTTCAGCGTGCCTCGCCTGGCGTGAGCTACCCCACCCTCAAACGGGCGCTGGCCGACCTCAAACGTGACGGCAAGCTGCGATGCCTTGGCAAAGGTCGGGACGCCCAATGGGAGCGAATCGGATCATGGAGCCAATAATGGTATCACTTTCAGAGAATGTGAGCCTATTAGAACGTGCAACTACTAACGGGTGAATGACTTATGAGCATCCATAACTTGAGACCCTGGACGGAACTGGTGAAGTTGCACCCGGACGTGGAGGCAGGCCAACTCACAGAGGCGATGTTCGCGCTGGACCTGGGCGCCGTGGCGACAGGCGATCCAACGTCACCGATGGTGTACCGCGATCCGGACGCCTTCTTCGCGGCGACGTACGTCACGACCGACCTGTACAAGCTGCTCGAAGAGGTGTTGGCGAGCCTGGCGGGCAAGGGCAACTACAACCGCGTGCTGAAGCTACGCAGCCCGTTCGGCGGCGGCAAGTCGCATACATTGGCAGCGTTGCTCCACTCCGCGCGCTCCCGCAAGAGCCTCAACCAGATACCCTCCTGTAAGGGCCTGGCCGATCCGGGGCCGGTGAGCGTGGCCGTCTTCGACGGTGAGAAGTTCACGGCTACCGGCGACAAGGACGTGGGCGATGGTAAGAAGGTCCACACGATGTGGGGCTGGCTCGCATGGCAACTGGGGCCCGAGGTCTACAAGGTGGTCCAGAAACATGATGAAGGGCGTATCTCGCCGCAAGGCGACGAGATCAAGCAGATGCTGCGATCCGCCAATCGGCCCGTACTGCTGCTGCTCGACGAAGTGCTCAAGTATTGCGAGGCAACGGGAGCTACACCTGTGCTCGATTCGACGCTTCAGAGGCAGACGCTCAACTTCCTGCACAACCTGACAGTGGAAGTGTCCGCTCCGGGTAGCAACGCTGTCATGGTCTACTCGTTGCAGTGGAGTCATCGGCAGGCAATGGGCAATATCGCTCTTCTTCAGACGCTCGACACGTTGACCAGCCGGGTTGACCAGGTTCGTGAGCCGGTTCAAGGGGATGAAGTGCTGGGCGTTATCAAGAAGCGGTTGCTGGCGGCAGAGCCGGCGGACGCGGTGGCACAGCAGGTGGCGCGCGAATATGCCGATGTTGTGGGAGGATTCTGGCGTGCGCGGGCCGAGACGCCGTCGGCGAAGCAAGATGCCGAAGAGCAGAAGCTTCTTCTGCAAAGCCGTATCCAAGCCGCATACCCGTTCCATCCGGCCCTGATTGACGTCATGAGTGAACGGTGGACGAGTGTGGATGGATACCAGAAGACCCGTGGGGCACTTCGGTTCCTTGCGGCCTGTCTACATGGGCTGAAGAGGTCCGCCGGGGCCAAACCTCTGCTGGGGCCGGCGGAGATACCCGTCAACGATGCGGAGACGCTCAACGCCTTTCTGAAAGATCTCGGAGGGGTGGATCAGGCATATGCGCCGGTTGTCCGCAGCGATATCGTCGGACCCAACTCCAGAGCGATGAAGATCGATGACCGTATGGCCAAGGAAATGCCGGCGATGGCGAATGTGCGGCCGGCGATGCGGCTGGCCACGGCGATCTTGGCCTATTCCTTTGGGGGACTCAAACGAGAGGAAGGCGCGGAGACCCTGCCGCCGGGTGTGACCGAGGCGGAGTTGTTGGCGGCATGCATCGGGCCGGACCTGGACAGCATCACCGCCAATTCGGTGCTGTCCGATCTGCGAAACTCGTGTCTGTATCTGCACTACGATGGCGTCCACTATTGCTTCAAGAAGGACCCGAATGTCACCAAGCTGATTGAGGATGCTGAGCAGGAAGTCGGTCGGAACCTGGACGGCATACGCGACAGGATCAAGGAAATGCTCGAAGCCAAGTTGGCCGGTCGCAGGGAAGCGATTGTCTGGCCCCCGACGAGCCAGGACCTGCCAGACAAGGAACCGCAATTCCTGATCGGGTACTTGCCCTTGGAGTTCGCAGGCAAGACTACCAGCCAGCAAGACGATGTCGCCCGGACGATGCTGTCCAAGTATGGTGACACGCCCCGGAAGTACCGCAATGGCGTTGCACTGGCCGTGCCGGACAAGAAGCCACTGGAATCGCTGCGGCGAGCGGTGCGCTACCTTATGGCGATTGAACGCGTGGAGTCGAAGAAGAGCCAGCACCGGCTGACTAAGGACCAAACCGATCAACTCAAGGAACGCAGGAGGACGGAGGAGTCCGCTGCCGAAGCGGCGTTCCGCCAACTCTACCCGGCCGTATGGCTGCCACGTGTTGGCACTGGCGGTGGGCTGGACCTGGAGAAGATCGAGGTCGGCGGTCGGCCGCTTCAGGCCACGGGCGTGCATGAACGTGTGATGGAACTGCTTACCACTGTGGGCACGCCCAAGATTCATGGATCGCTGCATCCACGAAAGATCGCGGAGCGGGTGAAGTTGGGCGAGGCAACCGCTGCTGGTGAGCCACCCAGGCTGGGTGTGAGCACGAAGGACGTGCGGGATGCCTTCTTCGGTTTCCTTGAGCCGCCTCGGATCACCTCGGATGCTGTAATCCGTAAGGCCATTGCTCGTGGCGTAGGTGAGGGGATGTTCGCCTATGCGACCGGATCACCAGCACTGGGACCCGACGGCAAGTATCAGGTAGCCCTGGACAAAGTGGCAGTGAACCGACCAATGAGCGAAGACGAGGTCGATTTGGAGAATGGCTTCCTCATTGCGCCCGCCGCCGTGCCGGCAGTACCGACTCCTGCTTCCGGACCTACCCCACCCGGCCCAGGCCCAACGCCGCCCGCCCCCGAACAGACACCAGGGCCTGGTCCGACAACACCGGGGCCAAAGCCAACGGTGAAGACGGGCATCCGCATCAGCTTCCCGGCCACGCGCAAGCAGGTGTTCGATTCGTTCCAGGCCATCGCGAATCTGGCCGACAAATCGGACGACGGCAGGATCAACGTGGTGATTGAGGGCCAATCGTCCGACGGCTACGACCCCAACTGGCTGCGAAACGCAGTAGAGGAACCTCTGGACGAGGCAAACATCGACGGCATGAAGATCGAGTAGATAAGAACAGCGAGGACTAACTGAGTCGTAATGGCAACGAAGAAGGAAAGGCAGTTTGCAGCCAGGTTGGAGCGTTTCTGTAAGTCATTTGGAATTGGCAATCCTGAAGGAGTGCAATCGCATCTGTTCGTCTTTCTATGCGAGCTTTCCCTGAGTGGCCACACGATGCCGAAGCTCATGGACAACCAGGGAAAGGGTGCACGCGAGATCACCTCCAAGCACAAGTTGGCGTTGTGGTTGAAGCATTTCGTAGCTTGGCACTCATATCACGCGGACAGCCTTGGGTTACCTGATGTTCTCCAGAGAATTGCCAGATGGCTGCCATACGATGAAGGCGCAACGCAGAGCTTAGGAGGGCGTACACTGGTTGGTGCAGATGCAGAAGATGCTCGGATTGACAACAAGTGTGATGCCCTACCGCCTCATCCATTGGATGACCTCGGTCTTGACCTTGACGACTTGGCGTATGAAGCGTACTCGTTGATCTGCGACTTCCCAGGGGGCGCTCGTGAGAAGGCAGAGGCTTGGCTGGAGACCATCCGATTTGATCCATGCGACGAGAGTTTTGGCGTGGGCGACGACCGGATCGAAGTCTTGAGCTTTCGCGCAAGCCGAGACAGGGATACACGCGATTTGGCACAGAAGGTAAGGAATCGCTGGGCAGGACGATTCTCGCACTTCAAGGCTAACATGAGTCTGTATGTCAATGAAGATCATACTTGGCTTATACCCTGGGATCACTGTGATGCGAGAGACAATCTCGTTGTCATGATGGCACTGTTGCGGGCCGCAGAATACGGGCGAATTGACGAGTTCAACGATGTCTTCTGTTGCCAGCTTAGGCAGTTAGCTGGGGTCGAACGAATCGGGCTTCCAAGGGTCCCCTGGATAGTGGACCTGTTATTCCTGGCTTGCAGAAGCCGAATAGCACTGGCCTCGCTCCAGGAAGATTTCGCTCAAGCCATGCGGAGTATCTACGACCTATTCGACCGACACGAATTGCCTCCGTGGTCTCGTGAATGGGAGGGCGAAGCGCACAAACATGAGGATTCGCTGAACCTTGCGGCACGGTATCTATTTGCCGAAGGGATCATTGGACCAGTCCCTGGACGCGGTGAACTCGCGCGCGAAGCAGCGCGGCTCCTGCTTCGCCGCCAGGAGTCCGCCGGGTTCTGGCGTGCAGATCGCCACGTTCCAATGGACGACGATGATTACGACTACGAGGACATAGCGGAAGCGAACGACATTGAGTTGACCGCCACGGCCATACAAGCCCTATTTGTCACGCAACCGGTTGGCTGGCAAGGTGCAGTCCTTAAGGCTGCCGCGTGGTTGCGTGAACAACAACGAGAAGATGGTCTCTGGGAGGATTGCGGCGACTTTCCTCCAATCTGGTGGGAGGCGTCCAGGGTGTGGCGTCTGGTGCTGATCTTGGATGCTCTCGACCTGGCTGATGGCAAGACAGAAGTGACGTTCGACATCCCCAGAGTACCGACAGCGGGAATTGTTGGGGGAGTAAGAGCCAACCTTCGAACGCGCTTTGAGTTCAGATCGGGCCAGGTGTTCTTCGATGGTATCGACCTGAAGGTCAGCACGGGCGCTGCGATCGAAGTTCTCCAGAAACTCGTTGGTAATCTGGATCGCGTTGTACCATTTCAGGAACTGGATGGGGACAGCAGCAGGAAAGAGGCATCGGAGAAGCTGCGGGGGGCCATCAGTCGCCTCAACAAGACCTTCGGGACCGCTAAAATTCCCGCTGTTATTGAGAATCGAAAAGGTGAAGGCTATGTGATACGGTCTACTGGCTGATCGCGGCACATTCACCAAACCACCTCGTCACACTCTGTCACGCGCAAACACACAAGAATCACAGACCCGGTCTACCTTCAGCCATAAGATGCCGCCAACTGATGTCAGTTGAACGTTTGTGGTTTCTTACGGTCATTCTTATGGAGATTGTGACATGAAGGCAACGGAACAGTGCTCTGACAGACTAATTGCGGCAAAAGCTCTGGGGCAGATGCTCAGCTTGTCAAAACGCCAGGTCTTCCGCCTGAACTCCTGTGGCAAGATTCCGGCTCCCATCCGTATCGGGGGTGCTGTACGGTGGTCCAACCAGGAGATCGCTGACTGGCTGGCGGCTGGGGCTCCTGATCGAAAGACTTGGGAAGCGAGAAAGGCGGTGAAGGGGGTGAACCATGCAGGGTGACGGCAGTAACAAGAACGCGAGCGAGCAGTATCTCGGCTCCACGTACTATCGCGACAGCCTTGCTCCATTCCTGCGATGGATATTGGAGCGGCATCACCGCTGTGTCGGTGTCACAGAGGTTCGTATCCTCGGTGGTGGCCATCGTGGTGTTTGGTCGGGCTACTTTGACAAAGACCACGTCGGTGACTGTGTCCGGGCCATTCTGCCAATGGCGAAGGTCCGCAGCAGGATTCCGTACGAGGACTATCCCCGGATCGGTGAGGCAAACGCGTATTTCACCCTTCAAGCGGTTCACCCCGATTTGCTGGCACGGGCTGCGAACCGGATCAAGCGGGCCGACACGACGACCTCTGACACCGACATCGTGGCTTACTCCCTGTTCGCTGTGGACATTGACTCTGTACGTAAGGCGGGGATATCGGCCACCGATGAGGAAAAGAGGTACGCGCGGGAGGTCGCTGAGAAGGTCATTGCATGGTTCGCCGATCATGGCATTCGTTGCATTGTCGCCGATTCCGGCAATGGATATCACTTGCTGGTTCCGACCATCCCGTACACCGGCGAGGGGGTTATGGAGGCAAGCAGGAAGGCAAGCATCTTGCTAAAGCTGTTGGACGCTAACTTCAGCACGGACCAAGCGAAGATCGACACTGACGTGTTCAACCCGGCCCGGATCTTCAAGCTGTATGGCAGTCTGGCCATGAAAGGGGATCACGTTGAAGGTCACCGACCTCATCGATGGGCGACGGTCGATTTGACGGACATCCCAAGCGACGTGGACATCTTCGCGATCTTTGGCGATCGGATTGACCAATTCGACGAAGAGTCCCACGTGACTGCTGCCGACCAGCCGGCCAATCAGACGACGCGACCGGCCCGGGCGGGGGGATGGGACGCCGAAACCGCCAGGAGAATCCTCGAAGACGTGCTGAAGCGCAGGGGACTGGCCTATCGCCGGACTGACAAAGGTGGCCGGACGTACTTCCACTTCGAGCAATGCCCGCTCCACACTGACAGCGACGGCCACACGTATGAATGCTGTGTGCTCGTCGAAGCGGATGGTAGATTCGGCGCATCCTGCAAGCACAACGGGGACGCAGGCTGGCAACAGTTCAAGCCCGTGATCGGGTGGGACAAGTACACTTGTGAGGTCAAGGAGACGATGGGACTGACTTCAGCGTCGAAAACGGCACAGCGTACGATGGCAGTGGCCAACGAAACGCAGTGGGAGCTACCGGTTCCGCTGGGCGAGTATCATGTGCCGCCGTTTCCTCTGGAGGCTTTTCCGCGAGAATTGTGCGAATCGTGCGAATTCTGCGCAGCGGTGGCGGAGTCGTATCAAGTTCCCGTGGATCTGGTAGCGATGCTGGTCCTGACTGTCGGCGGTGCAGCCCTTGCGAAGACCATCGAGGTTCATGTACGTGGGGATCACATCGAACCGGTCAACCTGTTCACTGCGACCGCTCTGCCACCGGGCAATCGCAAAAGCAGCGTATTCCGGATTGTCACCCAACCACTGATGGATTTTGAACGCGAAGAGATTGAGCGGCTCAAGCCCATCATAGAACAGAGTCGAAATCAGCGGGAAATCCTTGAGGAATCTCTTAAGCATGCTCAAAAGAAGGCGGCAAGGGCTACGAATGCCGAGCAACGGGCGGACTTCGAGCGTCAGGCCCGAGAGTATGCAGAAGAATTGAGCCGCCATGTTGACCGGAAAGCGCCCCAGTACATCGGGGACGATGCAACCCCGGAGAGTGTCGCCCGCCTGCTGTGCGAGAACGGAGGCAAGTTCGCTCTGATGAGTCCAGAGGGCGACGTCTTCGAGCTGATGGGCGGACGGTACAGCGGGACTCCGAATCTGGGGGTCTACCTGAAGGGCCACGCCGGCGATGATGTCCGGGTGAACCGGGTGCATCTTGATCGCCGTGTCCAGTTCGTGCCCAAGCCGGCATTGACGATTGGGTTGGCTGTTCAGCCTGACGTTATACGGGGGCTTGCCAGTCAAAAGGGATTTCGAGGTCGTGGTCTTCTGGGGCGTTTCCTCTATTCCATGCCGGAATCCCTGTTGGGCCATCGAAAGACAATCACGCAGCCCATCAAGGAGAGTATCCGGATTGCATACTCCCAACGGATTCTGAAGGCTCTCCACGTACAACCCGCCAGAGGAAGTGAGGGCCAGCCGTTGCCACATCCGATGACGGTGGACGACGCGGCCTTGGACGCTCTGAACGACTTTGCGATTGCGGTGGAAAGAAATCTTCGGGCTGGCGGCGAGTTCGAATCGATGCGGGATTGGGCGGGAAAACTCGTTGGCGCGGTATGCCGAATCGCAGGGATCATGCACGGTCTGATGCATGCCTGTCCACCCACCCTCCGAAATCTGCAAATCAATCTGGAGACCATGCTGGGCGCAATTGCCATCGGGGAATACCTTGTTCCCCATGCCAAGGTAGCCTTCTTCGAGATGGGGGCAGATCCCGCCATTGACCTGTCGCGGAAGATCTTGCGATGGGTCGAAGAGGAGAGACCTTCGGTGTTCAGCAAGCGAGATGCCCATATGAGATGCCGGGGGGCAGTGCTTAAGGCAGACGAGATGGATGCGCCGCTGCGATTGCTCATGGCCCACGGGTTCATTCGCGAGCAAGAAGTGCATCGCAACGGACCAGGCAGAAAACCCAGCCAGAGCTATGAAGTGAATCCGCTATGGCTCGCGCAGAATGCGCACAATACGCACAATTACCCTCTCATCGCTAATTCTGCGGATTCTGCGCAATGTGCGCAGGAGGTTCCGATATGATTTTTGCCCTTGAACGTCTGCGAGCCCTGCGTGCGGTCCAGGACTTCGACCCCACGGTTATCAACGACCCAGCAGACCTCCCGATGGACTGGCGGATCGACTGGGAAGAACGAGCGGCCATCCTGGAGTACGACGGGGGCCTGAGTCGAGAAGCGGCAGAGAGGCAGGCTCTGGATGAGATACGAGAACGGTACAAAAAGTAGAGGAGATTATGTGTATACCGCTTGACATATCTAAGACAGTATGCTACGTTTGGACGTGATGGCGACCACGCGGACACATCTCGAAGAACAGTTGAAGGCGGCAATTGCCAGCAGCGGCCTGTCGGTCTTCCGCCTGGCCAAGGATTCCGGGGTCTCGCAGCCAGTGCTGTGCCGGTTTGTCAACGGTCAACGCGGCATCACATTGGCGACAGCCTCTAAGCTGGTCGAGGCTTTGGGCCTGGAATTGAGGTCGGTGAGCAAGAGGTCGAAGCCGGAAAGAAAGAGGAAGTGACATTATGGCAAGCATTTTCAAACAGAAATACACCGCAAGAGACAAAAACGGCGGGAAGGTGCGGAAGCAGTCGCGGTTCTGGTACATCGACTACAAGGACGCCGATGGCGTCAGGCGGCGGGTCAAGGGCTTCAAGGACAAGGCGGCGACGGTTCAATGGGCGGCGCAATTGGAGCGCGAAGCCGAACAGGCCCAGGTCGGGATCATCGACCGGTACAAGGAGCACCGCAAGAAGCCGCTGCTCGCCCATCTGGACGACTACAAGGCCAGCCTGCTCAACAAGGGCAACACGGACAAGCACGCGTGCCTCGTGTACAATCGGGCCAGGGCCGTCATCACCGCCTGCGGGTTCGCCTTCATGGCCGACATATCCGCTTCAAAGGTCCAGGGGTATCTGGCCGACCGCCGGCGAGCGGGTTTGAGTGTTCGCACCAGCAACTTTCACCTCCAGGCGGTCAAGCAGTTCTGTCGCTGGCTTGTTGCCGACGGCAGGGCGGCAGAGAATTCGCTGGCCTACTTGCAGGGCCAGAACGTCAAGACTGATCTGCGGCATGAACGACGGGCGTTGAGCGAAGATGAATTGCAGCGTCTCATAGCGGCGACACGGACCGGACAGGATCACAGCGGCGTGACGGCCAGGGAACGGAGCATGCTCTACACGGTCGCTGTAAGCACCGGGCTTCGGGCGAGCGAGTTGGCCTCCCTGACGTGGGGTTCGTTCAACCTGAGCGATTCTGAGCCCTCCGTGAGGGTCTTGGCGGCGTATTCGAAGCATCGGCGCGACGATGTGCTGCCGTTGCGGGCGGATCTCGCCAAGCATCTTCTGGCATGGCGGCGCGAATTGGATGCGGATCAGCGTGCGAGAGTTTTTCCCGGCTTCAATCCGAACAAGGCGGCGAAGATGCTCCGCAAAGACCTGGCAGTGGCCGGAATACCGTATGAGGATGGGGCCGGCAGAGTGGCGGATTTCCACGCTCTTCGACATACGTTCATCAGCAACCTCACGCGAGGGGGTGTTTCACCGAAGATCGCCCAGTCCCTGGCCAGGCACGGCAGCATCGGTCTGACGATGGACACGTACACACACATCGGTCTGCACGATGAGAGGGCCGCACTGGATGCCCTGCCGTCCTTGTCGGATTCGACGACGGATCAGTGCAATTCGGCCGTGGCAAGAAAGACCGGAACGGATGATCTGCCCGTGGAGCAGGGCGAAAGCGCTTACAAACCAGCTTACAAAAAACTTACAGGAACGGCCTACTTCGATACGCTTCGGTCGTCATCGATTGTCGCTGGCGAAGCTCTACAAATGCACGTCGCATCTGTCGCGGAGGATTTCGGTAACGGCTTGTCGGACAGTCACTTAGACGCCGATAGCGACAGAATGTCACCGTCTGTCACCCAACGGAGCAGGAGGGATTCGAACCCCCGCAACCTTTCGGTTGAACGGTTTTCAAGACCGTCGCCTTAAGCCGCTCGGCCACTGCTCCCGGAACGGGT
>CAZNSM010000006.1:0-52712 GCA_964575615.1 uncultured Pirellulales bacterium
GGCCCCTGGCCGTGGGCCACCTGGACCGACGGACGCGTGGCTGACTCCAAGAGTGGATTGTGTGCCAACATAATCGCCGCGGCAAGCGCCCCATCCGGGGCTTCAGGTGATCCCTCAAGTCGTGTCTGGTGATCGTCAACAGCCCTACAAAACTTCCATTATACCCGCTTTCTCGGTTGGCTGTCAAACGCCGATGCGTCTTCCATTCATAGCAGTCGAGATGAATATCGGGACGGGACGCTTCAGGACGACCGCTGCTTAAGGTTGCCACGGGGGCGGGCGTATGGTAGCTTCAAACGTGTTCTCGGCTGCGATGTGGCTTATCGGGCCTGAAAAATGGAGAGATTGCCCGCCACGAGCCGATGAAACAGTCAACGGAAGGCATTCGTATATCCTGCCCATAGCAGGTGATTCGAGGTGCATTACATTGAGAAAACTGAGCGTACTATCCGGCGGCGTGGTGCTGGTGGTCCTGGGAGCGGCCGCGTTCTTCGGCCGCGGGTTCTTCCGAGGCGCGATGACGATCCACGACCTGCTCACCGAGAACCAGCAGCTCAAGGGAGCCATCACCAACCTGACCACTGAGGACCAGATCGGCTATGCCAAGGTGATCTCCCAGCGCACCGAAGCTGATGGACGCCTGCTGACGACCCTGCGGTTTGTCGAGACCAGCCGCGAGGACAAAACCCGGACCATCCTCCAGAAGGAGTACACGATCGAAGGCGACGTTATCCACTTCGACGCCCTGATCGTCAAGTTCACGGACCAGATGGTCATGGACGGCAAGGCCCGCGCCTTGTACATCTGGCGTCGCGTCTACGGCGAGAAGATGGCCCCGGAGGAAGGGCTGCCTATCGAGACGATGGGCAGCGAGCCCAAACGCTACGCCGACCTGCTCAAGCTCCTTCCCGCCGACCAGCGTGACCTGTTCTGGTCCCACATCTGGGATCTCGCCCATGACCCCGAGGCCCTGGCCCAATACGGCATCAAGGCCATCTACGGCAACGTCATCTACTCCCAGCTCCGCGAGGGCCTGATCTACGTCTTCAAGATCGGTCCCACCGGCCACCTCTACGTCGAAGACGTCCCCGCCATGTAGCGACGGCTCGTCTCCGATTTCGACCGGTTGCGGCACGGTCGCCGTTGACGCGACAAAGGCTGTCTGCTATACTGAAACCAGTTGAGTTGGGCATATCACAAGGCATTTGACCCGAAAAGGTCCTTCATGCTCACGACAGATGAACTGCTGAACGAGGCGATTTCTTTGCCTGTCGAGCTTCGCGCTCAGTTGGTCGATGAACTGCTCAAGAGCCTCAATCCCGCGCGTGCCGAGATCGATGAATTGTGGGCTGCTGAGGCCGAGAGGAGAGTAGCCGAAATCGAAGCGGGCCGGGCCGAACTGATACCGGGCGAGGAAGTCTTTGCCAAACTGCTCAAGAGACGGAGCCAGTGAACTACAGCTTTCACGCCGCAGCGGAAGCGGAATTGAATCAGGCGGTGGACTACTACAACGCCTGCCGTCCCGACCTGGGATGGGAGTTCGCCCAGGAGGTCCACTTGGCGATTCAGAGCATCCTGGCGCATCCGCTGGCGTGGACCTCTCTGTCGAAGCACACGCGTCGTTGTCTCGTGCGACGCTTTCCCTATGGCGTCGTCTACCAGATAGCTGGCGATGCGATCCGGATCGTTGCCGTTATGCATCTGAATCGCCAACCCGGCTATTGGCAGGGCCGCACGGGGCGACCGTAGCGGAGAGAAGCGAGGCCGCACAGGGTGTACCTCTGACACTGCGTGAAGCGTCGGTCATCTCACGGGGTGTGTTGCGCGTTGACGGGTGGGACCGGTCCGGGTATGGTGTGGGCGGAGTTGTGATTGGCAGACCATGAACGGGCAGGCATGCGACCGGAAACGGATTTCGACATTGTCATCATCGGAGGCGGTATCGTCGGGTTGGCCTCGGCGTACAAGATTGCGCAGAGGCATCCGCAGGTGCGTTTGGCGGTGCTGGAGAAGGAGGACCGGCTGGCGAGTCACCAGAGCGGGCGCAACTCCGGCGTGATTCACTCGGGCCTCTACTACAAACCCGGCTCCGCCAAGGCGAAGACCTGCGCCGCCGGACGCAAGGAGCTGATCGCCTTTGCCGGGAAACACAAGATCCCGCACGACATCTGCGGCAAGATCATCGTCGCCACCGATCCGCGCGAGTTACCTGCCATGGAACGAATCCTCCAGAACGGTCTAGCCAACGGTGTCGAAGGGCTGGAGAAGATCGGGCCTGAGCGGATCAAGCAGATCGAGCCCTCGGTCGCCGGCATCGCGGGCCTTCACGTCCCCAGCGCCGGGATCATCGACTTCGTCGCGGTGGCCAAGCAGTTGGCCGAACTGCTCTGCGAGCACCGGCCGGAGAATAAGGTCCTCAACGGTCACGAGGTCGAGTCCTTCGACAGGCACGATTTCTACCTGAACATCAGGACCTCGCGCGGGCAGGTCAGCACGCGATACGTCGTCAACTGCGCCGGTCTCCAATCCGACCGGATCGCCTGGATGGACCGCGTCGATCCGGGCGTCAGGATCGTCCCATTTCGTGGAGACTACAGCGATTTGAGCCCGGAGGCGGCGCAAAAGGTGAGGAACTTGATCTATCCCGTGCCCGATCCGGCCTTCCCGTTCCTGGGCGTGCACTTCACACGCATGCTGTCCGGCGGCGTGGAGTGCGGCCCCAGCGCGGTCTTCTCCTTCAAGAGGGAGGGCTACGGCAAGACGGATTTCAGCCTGAGCGACACGTGGGATGCCCTGTCGTACAAAGGCACTTGGCGGCTGTTCCTTCGCCATTGGCGCTATGGGCTGGGCGAGTGTGTCCGCACGTTCTCGAAGAAGCGGCTGGTCAAGCAGCTCCAGCGGCTGGTGCCCTTGCTGACGCCGGAAGACCTTCAGCCGGGCAGTGCCGGCATTCGCGCCCAGGCGCTGGGCCCCGGAGGCGAGTTGGTGGACGACTTCAAGATCGAGGCGACGAAGAACGCGATTCACGTCCTCAACGCACCGTCGCCGGCCGCTACCGCCTGTCTGGCCATCGGCGACCACATCTGTGGTCTTGCTACGGAGCGATTCCAATTGTGAGAAGCTGATATGATCGACCTGGCGGCGAAGCGATACATCGTCCTGGTGCAGTGTCACATCGTCAAGGAGCGCTGCCCGGGCTACCTCTGCGAGAAAGCCTTCCACGAGCGTACCGGCGGCTTTGCGCCGTATCCCAAAGACCAGGAGTACCGGATGCTCTCGATGACTTGCGGCGGCTGCTGCGGACGCGCCCTGCATCGAAAACTCACGCTGCTGCTCCGGACGATTGGCAAGAAGGAAGGCCTCACCAAAGAACAGATCGTGGTGCAACTATCCTCGTGTATCACGAACGGCAACTTCCACGCGCCGCCGTGCCCCCACCTGGACTACCTCCGGGCGCTGATCGCGCGAATCGGACTCGACGTGCTCGATGCCAGCGTTGTCAGCGCCACGGCCGAGAAACGGCGGCGAGAAGGGCGATATCGATCGTGAGTCGAACGCCATGACAAGGAAGCACGCCACACCGAGTCTGTTCGCTTCGCGGGAGCCGCCCGAGCCGGCGGGCACGCACATCATCCGCGTGGCCTTGGCGTCAGCGGCGGACACGGAGTTCGACTACCTCGTGCCCGATGCGCTCTGGCCCATCGAAGTCGGGCGTCGCGTCGAGGTTCCGTTCGGCAGGGGCAACAAGCCCGAGGTGGGCTTCTGCGTCGAGTCGGATGTTGCGTCCGAGAGGGCCTTCGACGGTGGGAGCCGGCAGGTCCGTCTCAAGCGGGTCGCCCGCGTTCTCGACGAAGAGCCGCTGCTCGGCCCCGATCTGATGGAGCTGGCGCGGTGGATCGGCGACTACTACGTCTGTCCGCTGGGCCAGGTGCTGGCAGCGATGGTGCCCGGCGCGGTCAAACGGGCGGCCGGCGTCAAGAAGCAGCGCTGTGTATATCTGGTCGCGCGGGCCAAGGAGATCGCCGCCGAGCTTCGCAGCGCCAAGCAGAAGCAGATCGTCAGTTCCCTGAGCGCACGTGAAGCGCTGACGGTTGACTCCGCGGTCGAGCTGGACGAGCTGGTTGCGGCGGTCGATTGCCGGCCGTCGACGATCAAGCGGCTGGCCGAGAAGGGGATTGTCAAGGTCGCGGTGAAGAAGGTGCTCAGCGCGCTGCCGGCGGTGCCTGAATCGATGGCAAATCCCGAACAGGAAGTCATCCTGAACCCCGACCAGCAGCGGGGTCTCGAACCGATCGCACAGCAGATCGAGTCCGGCCGATTCGGCGTTACGCTCCTGCACGGCGTCACCGACAGCGGCAAGACCGAGCTGTATATCCGCGCGATCGAGATGGTTCTCAGGAAGGGCAAGGCGGCCATCGTTCTGCTGCCGGAGATTGCACTGACCGCCCAGACCGTACAGCGATTCAGCGCGCGCTTTGCGCGGATCGCCGTGATGCACTCGGGCCTGACCGCCGGTCAGCGCAACGTGCAGTGGCAGAAGATTCGAAGCGGCGAGACCGACGTCGTGATCGGCGCCCGTTCGGCCATCTTCGCACCGCTGCCCAATCTTGGGATCGTTGTCGTCGACGAGGAGCACGAACCGAGCTACAAGCAGGACACAGCCCCGCGTTACCACGGCCGGGATGTGGCGATCAAGAGGGCCCAACTGGCCGGCGCACACTGCATCCTCGGCAGCGCCACCCCCTCGCTGGAGAGCCTTCACAACTGCCGGACCAGGTCCAGCTTCACGCTGGTCCGCCTGCCCAAACGCGTGATGGACCTGCCGATGCCCGAGATGAAGCTCGTGGATATGCGGGCGCGCGACGCCGTCGCCGACCGGCAGGACCTGCTCAGCCAGCCTCTGGCGGCGCATCTGGCCGAAACGCTGGCGAGGAAGGAACAGGCGATTCTGCTGCTGAATCGACGAGGCTACAGCAACTTCGTATTCTGCCCATCCTGCAAACACACGCTGCAATGCCGCAACTGCGATGCGGCGCTGACCTTCCACAAGACCCAACGTTCGACGTCGCCCATGAAGACCGTCACCGGCAAGCACATGGACTTCGGCTACGCGATCTGCCACCACTGCCTGGCCCAGACGCTGGTTCCGCGCAACTGCCCCGTGTGCGGCAAGGCGATGACCATGATCGGCCTGGGCTCGCAGCGGCTCGAAGAAGAGCTGGCGGCGAAATTCCCGCAGGCCCGCGTCCGGCGGGTCGACAGCGATTCCATGGCCAGCCAGGATTACTACCGGCTCCTGAAGGAATTCGGCCAGGGCCGCATCGACATTCTCGCGGGCACCCAGATCCTCGCCAAGGGCCTGCACTTTCCCAACGTCACGCTGGTGGGCGTCGTCAGCGCCGACACCTGCCTGTATTTACCGGACTTTCGGTCCAACGAGCGGACGTTTCAACTGATCTCGCAGGTGGCCGGGCGGGCCGGACGCTCGGAAAAGCACGGAACCGTCTTCGTCCAGACGTACTTTCCGGACCAGCCGACGATCCAATTCGCCCTCCGGCAGGATTTCGAGGGATTCGTCCGCGAGGAGATGAAGCACCGCGAAATCTGCACGCTGCCTCCGCTGTGGCGTCTGGCGACGATCGTGATGCGCGACGAAGCATATGATCGGCTCGAGACCGCGGCCAACAAGATGCGGCTGCGGATCGACGAGGCCGTCGCCCATCACGGCCTGCAGGTGAAGGTTCGCGGCCCGATGCCCGCGGTCATCAGCCGGATTCAGCGGTTCCACCGCCTCCAGATTGTGGTCCAGGCGCCCACCGCCGCGATCATGAGCAAGCTGTTCGCCGGCCTGCGGGGGGCGCCGCCGATTCGGCCGGCGGTAAAAATTGCTGTTGACATCGACCCGGTCAACTTGTTATAGCTTGCACTCTTTCGCGACGCGTGCTATACTGCGCGTTTCGACGACCGGGGAGTAGCTCAGCTTGGCTTAGAGCGCTGCGTTCGGGACGCAGAGGTCGCAGGTTCAAATCCTGTCTCCCCGATTGTACTGGGCAAGGAAAGCCGTGGCAGATTCGGGTACCGCAACGCTGGACTACGAGCCGCTCGCAGAAGGCGGGTTGCGCCTCGTCCTGAAAGGGACGTTGAACGCCGCGAGCGCACAGCAGTTCTGGCCGCAGGTCATGCGGCAGGTTGCCCAGTCCAATCCTTCGGCCCTCGAAATCGATGCCCGGGGTGTGGAGAGCCTGGAGGCAGCGGGCATGGCCCTTCTGCTCGAATTGAAGGCCCAACAGGAGCAGCGGTGCCAGGATTTCTGCATCCGGGGTTTGCGGGACGACTTGGGCGATCTGATGAAGTTGTTCGATCCGGGACCGCCCGCGCCGCCCAAGCCCGGCCCGGGGCTGCTGGTCCGGTTCGTCCATCGAGTGGGCGAAATCTCGCACGGATTCCTCGTGGGCTTTCACACGCAGATCAGTTTCCTCGGGGAGATCTTCGTCCGGCTGCCCGGTGTCCTGGTTCGTCCAAGCCGCCTGCGCTGGGCCGACACGTTCCTGGTCGCCGAGAAGGCCGGCGCCAACGCCGTCGGGATCGTCGCATTGATGGGCTTTCTGATCGGACTGATCCTGGCCTTTCAATCGGCGATCGGCATGCGCAAGTTCGGCGCCGAGATCTACGTGGCCGACCTCGTCGTGTTGGTGTTGTTCCGCGAGTTGGGGCCTTTGATCACCGCGTTCATCCTGACCAGCCGCAGCGGATCGGCCTTTGCCGCCGAACTGGGGACCATGAAAGTCAACGAGGAGGTCGATGCGCTGGTGACGATGGGGGTGGACCCCGTTCAGTTCCTGGCTTTGCCCCGCCTGGTCGCCGCGATTTGTGTGATGCCGCTGCTGACGCTGTTCAACGAGCTGTTCGGCCTGATCGGTTGTGGGCTGGTCATGCGCTCCTTCGGGTTTCCTCTGGCGACCTACATCGACCAGATTCAGGAGGCCGCCAGCCTGGGCGACTTGTTCGGCGGCCTGGCCAAGACCTTTGTATTCGGCGGCCTGATCGCCGGCATCGGGTGTCTGCGAGGCTTGCAGACGGGCAAGAGCCCCAGCGCCGTCGGCGATTCGGCGACCCGCGCCGTCGTCAGCGGCATCGTCGCCATTGTGGTCGCCGATGGAGTGTTCGCCGTGATGTACTATTACTTGGGGATATGACGGAAGATGGGTTCCGACGCGCCGCCGATCATTCAGGTCAACGACGTGACCGTGGGCTACGATCACCACATCGTCCTGAAGGACGTGACGTTCGAGGTGCGCGCCGGCGAGGTGTTCTGCATCCTGGGCGGCTCGGGCTGCGGCAAGAGCACGCTGCTCAAGCATATGATCGGACTGCATCGGCCGATGGCCGGGAGCATCCTCGTCGATGGGACCGATATCGTCACCGCCGAAGGCGAGGAGCGCCGGGCGCTGCTCGGCCGGATCGGAGTGGCCTATCAGAACGGCGCGCTGTTTGGCTCCATGAGTCTGATCGAGAACATCTGCATGGTCCTGGAGGAGTTCACGAGCCTGCCGCGACAGGCCATGCAGACGATCGCGCGGATGAAGATGAAAGTGGTCGGGCTCCAGGACGCGGGCGACCGACTGCCCTCCGAACTCAGTGGCGGCATGCGAAAGAGGGCGGCCATCGCGCGGGCGCTGGCCCTGGACCCGAGAATCCTGTTCCTGGATGAGCCTTCGGCCGGACTGGACCCGATTACTGCGGCCCAGCTCGACGAGCTGATCGTCGAACTGTCGCAGACCCTGAGGATCACATTCGTCATCGTGACGCATGAACTGGCAAGCATCTTCGCCGTCGCCGACCGCGTGATCATGCTCGACAAGGAACGGCAGACGATCATCGCCCGAGGCTCGCCCGAGGAGCTTCGTGATCGTAGCGACGATCCGTGGGTGCGACAGTTTTTCCATCGGCAGTCGTCGTCGGCGTGAATCAGGAGGCAGACATGTTTGGAACTGGTCAACGGAGAGATTGGGACGGATTGGCCTGATGGGAAGGAAACCGAGCTACTTCAAGATCGGCGTTTTCGTGATCCTCGCGACGGGCTTGTTGTTGGCGGCCGTGGTCCTGTTCGGTTCCGGCCTGTTCGCGAAGGACAAACTGAAGTTCGAGACCTACTTCGATGAGTCCATCACCGGCCTGACCGTCGGATCGCCGGTCGAGTTTCGCGGCGTGCGCATCGGCCAGGTCGAGACCATCGCATTTGCCGGCAGTGTGTATACGATCCCGCCGGGCAGCGGACGACTGTCGGCCTTCAAGCCCATCGTCCGGGTCGTCTACGCGGTGCCGCGAGAGACGATGCCGGAACTCGGCGTCGAAAAGGCCGGTGCCATGCTCCAACAGATGATTGCTCGCGGCCTGCGCGTCCGCGTCAACTCGAACATCCTGACCGGCCAGGGCTACCTGGAGGCCGACTACCTCGATCCGAATCGCTTCCCGGTCCTCGAGGTGCCGTGGACGCCGATGTACACCTACATGCCGTCGGCGCCCAGTGAGATCACGACGCTGAAGGACTCGCTCGAGAAGATCTTCACCCGGCTGGAGGAGATCGACTTCGAAGGGCTGGTGGATTCGTTTGCACGGACGTTGGAAGCGGCGGAGAGGGCGGTGGGGGATGCGAATTTGGCCCGGATTAGCGAGGAGGCCACGGGCCTGCTGGCGGAAACGCGGCAGAAGGTCCAAGCCCTCGACGTGGCGGGCATCAGCGACGCGACGCAGCGTTTGCTCGCCTCGCTGGATCGAACCGTCGCGGACGCCAACGTGCCGGAATTGAGCGCAGCGGTCACACAGTTCGTTCAGGAGATTCGCGCCACGAACGACAATCTTCGGCGTCTGCTGGCGTCGCCTGAGGGGATCGGCAGCGGGACCAATCTTCCGGAGGTCGTCGCGCGGCTGAACCGGGCGCTGTCGAGCATCGACCGTCTGGTCACGAGCGAGAAGCCGGAGATCGAAATCATCATCGCCAACTTCCGGGAGATCTCCGACAATCTGCGAGACCTGACTGAGAGTCTCAGAGAGCGTCCTTCGGAGCTGATCTTCAGCAAACCCCCACGTGAATCGGAGGCCTACAAATGACGTGCAAATGGACCCGGGTCGCGCTGTGTCTGGTTCCGGCGGCGTGTTCGCTCGCGCTGTCCGGCTGCGCCAGACCCGTATCGGCCAACAGCCGCTTCTATATGCTTCAGGCGCCGCGACCGGTGGCGCCGGCGATCCGCGAAGGCAAGGCCGTTCTGGCGGTCCCAAGGTTCACCATCGATGCGGCGTATGCCAACAGGGGGCTGGTCTACCGGCTCGACGAACATCGATACGAATCCGATGCCTACAACGAGTTTCTGGTTTCCCCGACCGTGATGATCACCGAGAAGACGCGCGACTGGCTGGCCCGGTCCGGCCTGTTCGCACAGGTTCTCGGTTCGGGCAGCGGCGCCGAGCCCACGCATCGAATCGAAGCCAATATTGCCTCCCTCTACGGTGACTTTCGCGACAAGCGCGCGCCCAAAGCCGTCATGGAGATTCGCTTTTTCCTGCTGCGCATCGAAGGCGGCGCCGATCCCGTGATTGTCATGGCCAAGTCCTACGGCGCGACGGCCAACGTCGCGACCGCCGGTCCGGAGGGTCTTGTCGCCGGCCTTGATCGCTGTCTTCAGACGATCCTGACGGAGTTGGAGAAAGACCTGGCCGGCGCCGTCTGACGCCGGACTGTTCAAATCACGGTCGCACGATCTTGCACGCGATGTCACTTCGCACTGGCGGCACGGCGACGCTCAGTTGGCTCTGGTTGTGCCGAACACGGTGCGTCTCGACGCAAATGCCCCGGCCCGTATCCCACCATTCGACCGCGTATTCACCTGGAGCCAAGCCCTGGATTTCGAGGGTCGCGTCTTCCACCTCTTGGGGCGCGTTACTGGCGACAACGATGTTCCACCAAGTGGCGTTCCGGCTGGACAGCCACAGGTAGAGGCGATCGGTCCCCTGATAGCCCAGCACGCGCAGACGCTCATCGGACGTGGTCGCCGCCGCCGTTCGCAATCCCTCGAAGGAGGTGTCCCGCAGGTATGCCGCCAGCGGACGATAGTGACGGCAGGCGTCCTGCTGGTCCAACTGCTCCCACCACCAGAACATGGCCGTGCCCGATGGCCCGGCGAAGGCTGATGCCCACAGCGCGTTGTGAAAGTGCACGCCCTCGCGGTCCTGTTTCATGTGCTCGCTCAGGCCCCACTTGTCGGTCGCCAGGCCGAACTCGCCGATCAGCACCGGTTTGTTCGGCGCGTGCTCGCGGAGGAAGGCCGCCTTCTCGATGACTGCCTGAACTTCATCCTTGAAGTCCGCTTCGCCCGGCCGCAGGTAGTGATGCAATTGCGCGACGTCGAGAGCCGCAAGGCGGCAGTCACGCGCCGAGGGGTGCCATGTGCTGGTGGTCCGCAGGTGACGGTAGATATCGATTTCGTCGAGATAGCCGCCCACCTCCTGGTAGAAGCGGTCGGTCGGCTTGCCCGGGTCGATCTCGTTGAAATACTCCCACGCCGCGACACTGGTCGAGTAGCCCCACCGCGCGACGGCGTAGCGCATGAACTTCCTGGCGTCGATGATGGCTCGGTCGTAGGTCGCGCTGTTCGGGTCGGAAAGCGCGTTCATGTAGAGATCCCGCGTCAGCAGGCAGAGCATCAGATAGATGCCGTGCTTCTCGGCCGCCTGGACAATTTGATCGAGCAGGAAGCAATCGAGCGGATTGTAGTAACCCCGCACCGGGCGGTTGACGTCTGCCTCCCAGAGCAACTCCGCGCCGCCGGCGCTTTGCTTCAGCGACAGATCGGCCAACCAGGCAGCGCCCTCGCCTGAAAGGGCGATCGTCGTGCGGCCCAGCCAGTATTCATTCGCGCCCGTGGAGAACTCCTTGGCGAAGGTTTGCCACGCCGACCCGTTGGCCGGCGCCTGCCAATTGTGCCTGCCGACCTGGATTCGCAGGCCGGCGGCTCTGTCTGTCCTGAACCGTCCGCGGAGTGTGTACCGCGTGTCCGGATGCAGTGCGACACGGTGCGAAGGCAAAACCTCGATTGAGGCGCCGTCCCGGCCCTTCAGTTGCACGCATTTGCCCTCGGCATCCGGCAGAGGAACCACGGGCGATTGCCGGTTCCATGAACGGGTCCAGGCGCTCTTGCGGGCCTCGATGGCAATGGCCCAGTCCTGGCAACACGTCCAAATGCGCACGAAGTTGGCGCCGTTTCTCGCCATCTCCGCGAAGATCACTTCGGCCTTGGGGACATTGACGTACTGGTTCTCGCCGATAAACGCGAGGTTCTGGCCGATGGCAAAGAAGGGCTGACCTTCGGTAAACTCCAGAAACGTGGGGTCTCGACGGCCGGCGAGGAGAAAGCCTCTGCTCGCCGAAGGGACGCACTCGACGCGAATGGCCTGCGACAGCGATTGACCCTCCCGGTCGTTCAGGCGAGCCCGGATCGCGTACGTCCCGGTCTCCGTGGGTGCGAACCGTGCTTTCCATGTCCCTTGACCGATCGGGTAGCACCAGGCCACCGTCTTGCCATCACTGGGGAAATCTCGCCGTTCGTAATCCTGGGCAAAGAAGGCGGGTAAAACGAGCGAGCGCCCGCTCGGGCACTCGATCAGCAGATCGATTGTGACCTCACATGGGTCGAAGGGCTTCTCGTAGACCCGCTCCGGCGTCAGTGTCAGTTCGAGCTTTTCGTACTTGCCGACTTGGGCCCGACAGGGCCCGATGGCGACCGGCCCCGGTGCGGCAAAGAGGTTGCCAGATGCTGCCAGGCAACCGACGACCAACCGAGTCAGGATCATCCTGTATCGCATGTGTCATTCTCCTTGAGGCCTGACTTCTTGCGAGGTACAGCCTACCATGCCCCGTCCCGTCGCGGAAGCACCCTTGCATTTGTCTGTCGAGGGCTGCATACTCAGTGTGCGTGGTCCGTAGGGGATGGCACGCAGACGACAAGCCCCGATCAGGGCGAAGGAGGTTCGCACTATGGCAGATCGATTGACGACGCGGCGGGCGTTTCTTGCGGATGCGGCTCTGACGACAGGGGCAATCGCACTTTCGTCGGCTCCGGTTCGTCCGGCGGCGGGCTCCCAGGACGAGCGGATGCACGTGGCCTGCAACTCGTACTCCTGGACGGTCTTCTATCAGCGGCAGGGACGCAACTTCGACCAGTCGCTCGACGAAGGCCTGGCGGAGGTGGCCGCCAGCGGGCTCGATGGGTTTGAGCCGTCGTTCGGCGACGTGGCGCAGGTCGAACGCCTCGCGCCGCTGTTGAAGAAACACCGCCTGGGGATGCGGTCCTTCTACGTCAACAGTCTGCTGCACGAGGCCGAGCGGGCCGACGAGAGCATCCGGCAGATCCTGGCAGTGGCCCCGAGGGCCCGGGACGCCGGAGCGCGGATCGTCGTGACCAACCCCAACCCGCTCGCCTGGGGCGGCGCGCAGGACAAGAACGACGAGCAGCTCAAGGTCCAGGCGGCCGCACTGAACCGGCTCGGGGCCGAATTGAGAAAGCTTGGCCTGACGCTGGCCTACCACAACCACGACATGGAGCTGCGGCAGGCCGCACGCGAGTTCCACCACATGATGCTCGGCACCGACCCGGCCAACGTGACGCTTTGCCTCGACGCCCACTGGGTCTATCGCGGCTCGGGCAACTCGCAGGTCGCCTTGTTCGATATCGTTAGGCTCTACGGCACGCGCATCCGCGAGCTGCACCTGCGCCAGTCCCAGGGCGGCATCTGGACCGAGGCGTTTGGCGATGGCGACATCGATCACCGCGCCTTGGCCGACGCCCTGCGGCAGGAGGGCGTTCGTCCGCATATCGTCCTGGAACAGGCGATCGAAAACGGCTCGCCCAACACCATGCCGCCCCTGGATGCGTTCACGAAGAGCACCGAGTACGTCCGCCGGCTCTTTGCCGGCTTGGGCGAAAAAGCTTGAACTGCGCCGCACGTTCCGATAAAATCATCGTAGTAAATCAAGGTTCGAAGGCCGGCCAAAATTGACCATCATATCCGTGCTTGTCGCTATCATATTTTTGTCGCATATCATCGCACCGGCACATTCGGAAACCTTGCGGAGATAGCTCAGTCTGGCTTGAGGGATTTCGGAGCACTGCCGGCGGTTCCACAAACCGCAGGGGCGAATGACGGTTCGCCCGTACTATCAGCCAAAGAGACGCCCTCTGTCTGGTCGAAGAAAGGGCAGGTGCTGGATTTACGGTTATCATCCGTTCATTCATTCCAATCTAAGGAGCGGCACGATGGCACGGAAAACGAGATTTGCAGGGTTTCTGGTCCTGGGGATTCTGGCGGCAGTCGCCCAGGCCGGGACCGTCGATGTGATGATGGTCGTCCCCAAGACGTTGTACTGCGGCGCTTCGGCCTCGGCGACGATCACGGTGGTGAACGCACGCCAGTCGTCGGCAGAGATAGGCGTAGACCTTCGACTCAAAACGCACGAAGGGGGCATCGACCTTGCCGCCGGGCAGACCGATGCGGCAGGGCGGTTTGTTGCCCGATTCGATACGCCCAACATAGCGGAAGGCTCGTACACCGTGGAGGCGTACGTTGACGGCGCCGAGGAGACTGTGGCGGCCCAGATCATGATCCGCCGGATGCCGGTGGTGCTGATCGAAACGGACAAGCCGATCTACAAGCCGGGCCAGACGATCCAGGGCCGCGTGCTGGTGTTGACGAACGAGCTGCGGCCGACCGCCTCCGGCGTGACCGTGCAGATTACCGACGGCAAGGGCGTCAAGATCTTCCGCAAGGACCTTACGACAAACGCCTTCGGTGTCGCGCCGTTCAACCTCGATCTGGCCAGCGAGCTGAACTACGGCACGTGGAAGATCGTCGCCGAATCCGGGGCCGGGCGGGGAACCATCGACCTGCGAGTCGAAGAGTACGTGCTGCCGCGATTCGAGGTCAAGCTGGAGACGCCGCGTGACTACTTCCGCACCGATGAGCAGATCCCCGGGACCGTCACGGCGACCTACTTCTTCGGCAAACCCGTCGACGGGGCGGTCCAGATCAGCGCCAGCCGCTATGTCGGCGTCTGGGAGGAATACGCCCGCTACACCGCGCCGCTGACCGAGGGGCGCGCGGAGTTCTCGCTGCCCGAGGTCAAGTATGTCAGCGGGACCACGGGAGCCGGGGGCGCCGGCAGCGTGCAGCTCGACGTGACCGTAACCGACGCGTCCGACCACCAGGAGAAGACGACCAGGCTCTTGAAGATCGTCTCATCGGGAATCGAGCACGGGCTCATCGCCTCGTCGCGGTCGTTCACGCCGGGGCAATCGTACGACGTTCTGGTGGTGGCCGAGACGCCGGACGGTGTGCCTGTCTCGGTGACAGGGCAATTGATCTGCGAGTACTACGCCGAATCGGGCGAGTTGATTTCCAAGGAGGCCCATTCGCTGGCGTTCGAAGGCTCGACTTCGATCACCCTGAGGGCGCCGCAGAAGGCCTCCTGGGCCACACTCAAGAGCGAGGTTCTCGGCGACGGCGAAAGCGGACAGGCGGAGCTGTACGTTTATGCGACGTACTCGCCCAGCGACAGTTTCCTGCATCTGAGCCGCGAATCTGCCGGGGCCGTCACCGTGGGTGACACGGTCACGATCGACGTCTTTCGCACGCACAACGCGACAATCTATTATGATGTCTTTGCCAACGGGCATACCGTCTGGTCGGACGCGGTGACCGGGTCGGCGATCCGGTTCCAGGCGACCCAGCAGATGGTGCCGGCCGCCCGCGTGGTGGCATATGTGATCAACCCGAACAACGAAATCTCCGCCGACACGATCGAATTCGACGTCACGATGGACCACGCCGCCAGCCTGGCCTTGGGGGTCAGCGCCGAAGAGGTCGGGCCGGGCGAGCCGGTTCGCGTCTCGGTCCATTCGGATGTCCAGTCGATGATCGGCCTGGCCGTCGTCGACGAGTCGGTCTATGCGCTGAACGAAGGCCGGCTCAACATGCAGGAGGTGTTCCGCGAGCTGGAGCAGCGCTTCATGGAACCGCAGGCGGAGACGCATGACCAGCCGTATAGCTACGGCGCGCGCGATGTGTTCAAGGACGCCGGGCTTCAAGTCGTGACCTCACGCGGGCTGGACGTGCCGGAAGGCGAGCGGATCGATGGGCTCTGGTGGGTCGGGCCGGTTCGAAGGGGTGGCGCCGACGATGTCCCCCAGACTACCGACAAAGGTGATGGCCTGGCCGAAGTCGATCGGGTGCGCCAGTTCTTCCCCGAGACGTGGGTGTGGATGCCCGATCTGCTCACCGAGCCCAACGGGACCGCGACGCTGGACCTGACGGCGCCCGACAGCATCACGACGTGGCGGCTTCACGCGGTGTCCACGAGCGATAACGGGCTTGGCGTCACCGAGTCGTCGCTCCGCGTGTTCCAGGAGTTCTTCGGCGAGCCCGACCTGCCGTACGCGGTGACGCGGGGCGAGCAGTTCCCGGTTCGCATCCAGGTCTTTAACTACCTCGACGAGCCCCAGGTGGTCTATGTGGAGATGGCGGACGCCGACTGGTTCAACCTGCTCGACGTCAGCGAGCAGCAGGTGCAGGTGAATGCGAACTCGGTGTCCAGCGTTTCGTTTGTCATCGAGCCGACGAAGCTCGGCCGTCATCCACTGGAGGTCCGCCTTCGTTCGGTCCGGCGGGCCGACGCCGTGCGCAAAGAGGTGCTGGTGGAGCCGGAAGGCACCCGGCGCGAGCGGGTCGCCAACGGAGTGATTCGAGCGGGCGAAACCGTCGTCCTCGACGCGAACACGCCGGAATTTGCCGTGCCTGATTCGCAGAAGGTTCTGCTGAGCATCACGCCCAGCCTGGTTGCGCAGAGCATCAACGGTGTGGACGACCTGCTCGGCATGCCCTACGGCTGCGGCGAGCAGAACATGATCTTCTTCGCGCCGGACGTGGAGATCCTGCGCTATCTCAACACGACGGGCCAGCTCACGCCCGAGGTGCGGGCCAAGGCCGAGCACTTCATCACGGTGGGCTACCAGCGTCAGTTGACGTTCCGGCATCAGAACGGCTCGTTCTCGGCCTTCGGCGAGAGCGACGCCGAGGGCAGCCTGTGGCTGACGGCGTTCGTGCTCGGCACGTTCAGCGCGGCCCGTGAGGTGACGACAATCGACGAGGCCTTGCTGGGCGAGGCGGCCGCGTGGATTGCCTCGCACCAGGCGTCCGACGGATCGTGGCCGCCGGTGGGGTTCGTCTGCCACAGCGAGATGGTCGGCGGGGTGCAGGGAACGTACGCGCTGACCGCGTTCGTGACGATTGCGATGGCGGACTACGGCATGGCCGATCCGCACGTGCAGGGGGCGGCGACACAGTACTTGCGTGACAACCTGTCGTCGGTCCAGGACGATGCCTATGCTCTGGCGATTGCGGCGCTGGCCTTCGCGCGGGCGGGCGATCCGGCCGCCGATGCAGCGATCGAGAGGCTGTTGGCCGTCGCCGTTGCCGACGCCGACGGTCTGCACTGGCAGCCTCATCCGGTGGAGACGACTGCCTATGCGGCGCTGGCGATGATCGAAAAGGAATGGCCGCAGGCAAACGAAGCGGTCAAGTGGCTTTCGCTCCAGCGCAACAGCCTGGGCGGCTATGGCAGCACGCAGGATACGGTCATGGGGCTCAAGGCCCTGATGATGGCGGCCCGCAGTCAGAGCCGCAGTGTGGACCTGACGGTGACCGCCAAGACGCCCGGCGGAGACATACTGACGCAGTTCATGGTGGACAGCACCAACTTCGACGTGCTTCAGACGGCGGAGCTGCCGCTCGAATCGGCCGTCGAGATCAGCGCTGTCGGCGCCGGGCAGGTGCGATTTCAACTGGTCCGGCGGTTCAATGTCCTGCTGCGCGACGATCTGGCCGAGAAGGACATGACCCTGGAGGTCACGTACGACGCCGACCACGTGGAGGTCGACGACATCGTCAACGTCACCGCGACGGTGCGGTACTTCGGGCCGAAGGATTCGACGGGCATGATGATCGTGGATGTGGGCGTGCCGACAGGATTCGCCACCGTCACCGAGACACTGGACGCCCTGGTTGGTGAGCGTCTCATCACGCGGTACGAGGTGGCCGGACGCAAGGTGATCTTCTATCTCGACGGCCTGCAACGCGGCGAACAGCGGACCCTGCGCTTCCAGGTCAAGGCCCGGTTCCCGGTGCGCGCAACAATCCCCGACAGCCAGGCATACTCCTATTATGAACCGGACGTGCGTGCCGAGGCCGGCGGAAATGAAATCATCGTAGAGCCGGCCCCGCAGCAGTAGACGAGGACTGTGGCGTCAAGTCCAGGCGTACTGCTGCGGGTCGCTCACGGCCCAGCCCGGTTCGACGCCGGGCCGGCAATTATTGTATCGCCCCTCAGGTGCCGAGCTTTAGAGCGTTCGGCGTCGGCGCAACCAGCTCACCGCAGCAACGCCGATGCTGCCCAGAATCAGGGCGCCCGGCGCCGGGATCGGTGGCGTCGCGCTGCAGACCTTTGCCCACAGCTTCGTTGAGTTGCAGCAGTGTTCGTTCGCGCTGAGCGACGGGATGATGCTGCTGGGGCAACTGCCGAAACCCAGCACGCACAATTCGTAGTCCGCGCCCCCGACCTCGAAGGCGATCGGAGTGAACGACGTCGGCAGAGAGACCGTGTCCGGACCATTGCCGCCTGAGCCGACCGTCTCCAGGATGCCAAGCGTCAAGGACGTGTTGACCGCTGTTCCCTGGAAGTTCAGCGCCAGGTCCAGATCGACCGCCGTAATGCCGCTGTTCACCGCGATGGGCGTGTTGTAATAGCACAGCGTGCCGAGCAGGAAAGGTGTGTCGAGCGCGACGCTGGCGGGCGTCATCGCACCCCTGAAGCCCAGACTGGACTTGCCGGACAGAGACGCCGGCGTTCCCCAGGATATCTTCTGTTCCCCGAACCAAGACCAATACAGGGGGGCAGGGGCTGAGGACTGAAGGGCAGGATTGCTCCAGGTGCTGGCGACGCTGGAAAGCGTCAGCGCACCACTGGCCGTTCCGACGATGGCGAGCAGCGCCATCGCCGGCAGTATTGCAGGTAACCGTCTCATCTTGTGTCTCCTTACACTCCGTGTGTGACTCTGTGGAAACCGTCAGCTTACCTTGTATCCGTGGAACCTCCAGGCACCTCCTTTCTCCGGGTTTCTCCCACCCATCACAAGGTCTCCCGATTGTCCCGTCCAGGCAGACCTCATCCTGGACAGACTTCCCTCATCCCCACAGCCTCCGTGTCCGCATGCAGTCCATACTCAGACGCTCTACGCGGAGAAAACCACACGTGTATTCATCACCGCCCCATCCGGCTGGAATATAGACGGAATATAGGACGCCCTGCAAGAAAAACTATTGAGGAAAATGCTCATTCTGATACAGGCAGGCTGGGGGGGATGGGGAGGCTGTCTACGTGTGAGCCGTCTTTCCGAAATCCAACCTGAAGCTTGGCCGTTCGGCATGGTGTTCGGGCTTGTGTGCGCCGGCCGGACCGCTTGCGTCACAGACGGGCGCGCGGGATTGTCACACGAACACCGCACCGGGGACACTGGCCCGACCGGCCGGCATAGCGTGACGGGACCTTCATCCTTCGTCCGCACGCGCAAACAAAGCGAATGAAGCCGTCGTCGGGTGTCACCACGTCGCCCTGTGAGACTGACGGCCTGTCACGCCCGACGGTCAGCTCCGCTCCGCAGTCCGGACAGCGCACCGTCTGGCCGGCGTATTGTCGCGACAGGCGCAGGGACTTGCCGCAGACGCATGTCACGTGCAGACGGCCATCTGACCCCGGACGCTCGTTCAAGGAAAGCAGCGGAACCGGCTTGGGCGGCCGCGCCGGTGACACCAATTCCGGAGACGCCGGCAACGATGCCTCCTGCCGCGCCGCCCGGAAGGCCGCTTCGAGTGACGTCTCCGGAGGGCCGCCCTTGCGCTGCTGCCACCACTGCCACAGGGACTTCTCGTAGCGCTCCATTGTGATCCAGCCCTTCATGCACATGTACAAGGCGACGCCAAAGCCCGCGCCGAAACCGCCGAGGTGGGCGAAGTAGGCCACGCCGGAACCGCCTCGGGCGGCGCCGTAAATGTCGAAGACCAGCCACATCAGGATCATCCAGAAACTGCTCACCGTGAACTGACGCCAGTAGATGAGAATCGGCGCCCAGTAGCAGGTGATGCCATTCTCGTAAAACAGGACCAGATACATCCCGACCACGCCGTTGATGGCGCCGCTGGCCCCGATGACCGGATCCGAATCGAACAGCAGGTGAGTGGCGCCGGCGGCGACGCCCAGGAGGACATACAGAAGGAGGTAACGGCAATTGCCGACCTTGGCGCACACGGCATTGCCGAAAATCCAGAGAAACCACATGTTGCCGAGCAGATGGAGCAAGCCCCCATGGACCCACATGTGCCCCAGGAGGCCTTTGAGACCCCAGCCGTTCAGCATCAAGGCGCCCACGATGCCGGGGACGGCCTGCGGGACCGCCCCAGCGGCCGCGCTGGAACGCGCCTCAACGGCCTCGGCAATCTGCAGGACGAAAACACACACCGCTGTGGCGATGATCAGCCAGTTGACCACCGGCCATCGGTCTTGGGGGACATCAACACACCAGGGTATAATCATCACTCGCCATCCATCTCACTCAATCGCACTGTCGGGCCATCACCTCATGCTCTATCATACCCGATGGCGAAGCCGAAGGCAATGACGTGGTGCGTGTTTCGACGCGGAATCGGGCGGGATTGCGATTCAGGGCCGCAGCGACGCGAGCACGTCGTCGAGCGCAATCTCGGCGTAGCAGACCGTCGTGTCGGCGGCGCCATAGTAGACCTTCAGGGTCTTCTCTTCGTATAGCAATCCGCAGGTGAAGACCACCTGGCCGAAGAAGCCGGCGCGCTCATACTCGGCCTGCGGTTCGAAGACCGGCCGCGCCGAGCGGGCCCGCACCTTCCAGGGTTCGCGGGCGTCGAGCAGGACGGCGCCAAGGCAGTAGCGATGGTTGCGGTCGGCGCCGTGGTAGACCTCCAGCCAGCCCTCGTCGATGCGGACCGGCGGTGCGCCGGCCCCGATGCGGGTCTCGTCCCAGAACCCGTCGCGCAGGCCCATCAGGTGACGATGGCGACCCCAGCAGAGCAGGTCGGGCGACTCGGCGATCCACATGTCGTTGGTGTGGCACAGCGGCGAGTGCGGCCGATGCAGCGCATAATACCGCCCGTCGACCGCCTCCGGAAAGAGGACGACGTCCTTGTTTTCCGGGCCGAAGAGGATGCCGTGACGTTCGAATGTCACGAAGTCCGCCGTCGACGCCAGCGCCGTCGTCACGCCCAGAGGCGAGACCGCGACATAGCTGATGTAGAAGGTCTCGCCGATCCGCGTGATCCTCGGGTCCTCGACGCCGAAGCTCTCGCAGGCGTCGGCCGGACCGAGGGCGGGACGCGCGTCGATGGTGAAGGGGATGCCGTCCCTGCTGTGGGCGACGCGCAGATGCGAGATCGAGGTCAGGTACGTCTTGCCCTGGCGAACGATCAGGCGGGGGTCGGAGAAATCGTTGGCCGGATCGGATCGGGCGAACGCCTTGGTGACAATCCGGCCCTGGATCGGGTCGAGAAACGCGGTCTGCACGACCTCCGGATCGGTCTGGATTGGACGCTCGGCCACGCGCACCAGCAGGACGACCTCGTCGCGATAGCGGGCCACGGCGGGGTTGAAGACGCCGATAACCTCGAAACCGTCGAGTGACGGAGCCGCATCCTGCGGCGTGAGGATCGGATTGGCTGGAGCGCGGACTACTGCCATGACGATGTTCTCCCGGACTCTATCGGCGGCCTTGGCTTCAAGGCCACGACGGCATGGTGGATCGTAGCAGGTTCGGGCGTGCCCGGCAAGCTGTTGGCAGGATCCCGGCCGAGGGCGTGTGAGAGCATCATGGCAGGCGTGTGGCAGCCTCAAACGCGCAGCGTTTGGGGATGGCGGATGTGATTTGGCCTTGTGTATCCAGAGATGCCAGCACTTTCAGCCATCCCCAGGTCGTGCGGCCTTGAGGCTGCCACACAGACGCTTCAATGGCTCAGGAATGCCGGTGCCCCCAGAATCTGCACGCACACCCGGGCGGCCGGGAAGGGCAAATTGCGTTGATTTTTGGGCGGCGAATGGTAGAATGAGACTAGATGCGCATGGGCGAATGTGCCTTCACGGCGGGCGGAGTCGCGAGGTCCATCGGGATCGACGAGGGTCCCGGATCCTGCACTGCCAGCGTACTTGCACGCCTGTCATCGCTTAAATTGTCGGGAGTGAGGAATGAGTATGACGTGTGAACCCCGCCGGCCTGCCCGCACTGTGCTGGTCTCTTTCTTTCTGGGCGTCTGTCTCGCCTCGACGAACCCGGCGGCCCAGGGGGCGGGCCTGCCGCTGGCGATCAACGAGCTGATGGCGGCCAACAGCAGCGCCAAGGCCGACCCCCAGGGCCAGTACGACGACTGGGTCGAAATCCATAACTACAGCGATGCGCCCATCGATCTGGGGCGGATGTACCTTACGGACGACCTTGGCGAACCGACGAAGTGGCAGTTTCCGGCCGGCGTCTCGCAGCCGGCCAGCGTTCCGGCGGGGGGATATCTCGTCGTCTGGCTCGACGGCCACATGGCCGACAGCGGACTGCATGCGTCGTTCGCCCTCGACGGCGACGGGGACAGTCTCGCCCTGTTCGCGCCCGATGGGGCCACGCTCATCGACAGCGTCACATTCGAAAAGCAGAGGACCGACATCTCCTATGGCCGCTCGCCCGACGGCACCGGCCCGTATGGCTTTCTGCTGGCGCCGACGCCCGGTTCGCGCAACAGCGGTCTGCACGACGGTCTCGTCGCCGATACGAAGTTCAGCCACGAGCGCGGCTTCTACGAGGCGCCGTTTGACGTGACGATCACGTGCGAGACGCCCGGCGCGACTATTTACTACACCCTCGACGGCAGCGCCCCGTATTCGGTGAGCCGGCAGGTTCCCGCCGGCAGCGTCTACACCGGTCCGATCCGGGTCACCCGGACCACCTGCCTGCGGGCCCAGGCGGTCAAGCCCCAGTGGGTCCCGAGCAACGCCGACACGCACACGTACATCTTCCCGGCCGATGCGGCGAGGCGCTCGCAGTCCGAGGTGCTGGCGCGAGGCTATCCGGGCACGTGGTTCGGTTCCTACCCGGCCGACTACGAGATGGACCCCGAGATCTACGACAGCCCCGAATACGCCGACGTCATGGACGATGCGCTGCTGGCGGTTCCGACGTTGTCTCTGGCGACCGACAAGGACTATCTCTTCAGCAAGACCAAGGACGCCAGAACCGGCGGCATCTACATCTACACCGGCCACAGCAGCACCGGCGGCGAGGACTGGGAGCGGCCCGTGTCCGCCGAATTGTTCAGCATCGACGGCGCCAAGGAGTTTCAGATCGATTGCGGCCTGCGCATCCAGGGCGGCGAGAGCCGCAACCCGCCCAAGTGTCCCAAGCACAGTTTCAGCCTCCGCTTCCGTGGTGTCTACGGCTCGTCGAAGCTCGACTTCCCGTTGTTCGACGGCAGCCCGGTGGAGACGTTCGATTCACTCCAACTGCGCGGCTTCTTCAACAATGCCTGGACGCACTGGGACCCCGGCCAGCGCCAACGCACGCAGTACATTCGCGACCAGTGGATGCGCGACTCGCTGCTCGAGATGGGCCAGGCCGACGCCGGTCGAGGCCTCTACGTCCACCTCTACATCAACGGGATTTACTGGGGCCTCTATCTGGTCCAGGAGCGGCCGGTCAACTCGCACTACGCCGCCTACAACGGAGGCGATCCGGATCGAATCGATTCGATCAACGGAGGCCGGGCGACCGACGGCACCGCGCAGGCCTGGCAGCAGGCCAAAAGCATTGCCGCCGGCGGCGACTGGGCCCGGATCTGCGAGGCGATCGATATCGACAACTTCATCGACTTCACGCTACTGAACTTGTTTGCTGGCAACCAGGATCTCAAGACCGATGGGAACTGGCGCGCCGCCGGAGGCGGCGCCGACGCCAGACCCTGGCGCTTCTATAGCTGGGACGGCGAGCAAGTCCTGGTCAATCGCAACCAGACCGGCACGAGCCCTTCCTCGGACCCGACCGGCTTGTATCGCTCGCTCCTGCAAATCGAGGAGTTCCGCGTCCGCTTCGGCGACCGCGTGCACAAGCACCTGTTCAACGGCGGCGCCCTGACGACCGAACGCAACGTCGCGCGATGGACTCGGCGCGCCGACGAGATCGACGCGGCGGTCATCGCCGAGTCCGCCCGCTGGGGCGACTACCGCCGGGACGTGCATTCCTACAGCTCGGGACCCTACTACCTGTACACCCGCAACGATTTCTGGATCGCGGAACGCCAAAACCTGCTCGACAACTACTTTCCTCGCCGCAACGACGTGGCGCTGTCGCAGTTCAAATCGCTGGGGCTCTACCCGAGCGTCGAGGCGCCGGTCTTCCACATCGACGGCGTCTATCGGCATGGCGGCCACGTCGCAGAGGCCGCGCAGCTCACGATGACCTCCGCTGCCCCGACGGTCTGGTACACGCTCGACGGCAGCGATCCGCGCCGGCCCGGCGTCAGCGGCAGCACAGGCGCCGAGCTGGTCCTCGTGCCGGAAGCGGCGGCCAAGCGCGCGTTGGTCCCCACCGCCGACATCGGCAGCGCCTGGCGCAGCGACGTGGACTTCGACGATTCGGGCTGGATCGCCGGCTCTGGTGGCGTCGGCTATGAAAACCAGACCGGCTACGAGGCGTTCTTCGACATCGACGTCCAGACCCAGATGTATAATCGCAACCAGAGCTGCTACATCCGCATTCCGTTCGACGTCACTGCCGAGGGACTGCAATATGCCGGCGGCCTGACGCTCAAGGCGCGGTACGACGACGGCTTCATCGCCTACCTCAACGGCGTCGAGGTCCAGCGCGTCCTGTTCGAGGGGACGCCCGCCTGGAACTCCGGCGCCACCGGCAACCACTCCGATCTCGACGCGGTCGAGTTCGAGAGGTTCGACCTTTCCAGCCATATCAGTCAGCTTCACCTGGGCCGCAACCTCCTGGCGATCCAGGGGCTTAACGCGGGCGCCAACAGCTCCGACTTCCTGATCTCGGTCGAGCTGGCCGCGTCCCAGGGAGGCGCGGACGTCCCCAGCGGCGTCGCGGCAACGGCGGTCCGCTATGCCGGGTCGATCCGGCTCGACGCCAGCACGATGGTCCGCGCCAGAGCCCAGAGCGGCGCCACCTGGAGCGCTCTGAACGAGGCGGTCTACGCTGTCGGTCCGGTGGCCGAGAGCCTGCGCATCAGCGAGATCATGTATCATCCCGTCGATCCGAATGCCGAGTACATCGAGCTGCTCAACATCGGGGACCAAGCGGTCAATCTCCATCTCGTGCGTTTCACCAACGGGATCGATTTCACCTTCGGCGACGTCACGCTCGATCCGGGCGCGTATGCTCTGGTCGTCAAGGACATCGCGGCGTTTGAGGCGCGCTACGGGGACCAGTCGCCCGTCATCGGCCAGTACGCCGGCAGTCTGAACAACGCGGGGGAACGCATCGAGTTGCAGGACGCCGCCGGACAGACCATCCTCACCTTCCGCTACAAGGACGGGTGGTACGACCTCACCGATGGCGCGGGCTATTCGTTGACCGTGGTCGATCCTGTCACAGCCAATTCGGCCACGCTCGACAAGAAGGGCGCCTGGCGCGCCAGCGCCGAACCCGGCGGCTCGCCCGGCTACGATGACTGAACGGAGATTCGAAACACGAAATTCGAAATCCGAAACAAATTCGAAGATACCAAATCTCGAATTCGAAACGGGATCAGGTAAAGCATCCGCGTTTCGTTCATTTGAGTTTCCGAATTTCGGGCTTGTTTCGTATTTCGTGCTTCGGATTTCGGACTTGACGCGCCAGCGTCGTCATTTCTTCGGATAGGCGTAGTAAAACGTCTCGGCGCGGGAGAAGGCTTCGACGTGCCCGTCGAGGAACGCGCAGTTGCCGCGTCCGCCCAGCTTGTCGCCGGAGGGAGCGTGGTGGAAGCCGGCGATCACATCGTAGAACTGCCCGACCCCGTCCGGCCCCGGGATCACCTCCCGCACATTGCCTCCGACCTGACTGAGCCAGCCCGCGATCATCGAATCGCTGCCCGGAATCATGAACGTGTCGTTGAGCCCCGAGGCGTTGTAGGCGGTGTCCACTATGGCGCTCTCTTCCGTGAAGGAGAAGGTTGTCGCCGGGTGCTTGACGTCCGTGTCCTTGAGGACGCGAGTCTTCTGAACGTCTGAGTTAGCGCTGCCCAGGTAGGCGTTCATCGTGTAGTTGTACCAGGGCTCGTAGTTCTTGACGTTCTTGCCGTAGGCGAGGAAGAACTGGTCGTCGCTGTGGCGGACGGTCAGGTTCTTGAAGGTCGGACAGATGCACGCGCGCGCATCGGCAATGTACCGGGCCATCATCCCGCCGCACTCGGGGTGACTCTTCAGCTCGACGTCGCCGTTGCACCAGCGCAGGTGCAGATGGTCCGACAGATACGACTCGCCCGGGAAGGCGGTGAGCTTGGAGAAGTAGCACATCTCGGGCATGCAGAACTTGCGGTCGTTGTCGTCGAGATACATCGCCATGCCGATGGTGTAGTTCTTCAGGTTGCCCTTGCAGGCGGCGCCCTGGGCCAGCTCGCGGGCCTTGCCCAGCGCCGGCATCAGGATCCCCATCAGCACGGCGATGACGGCGATGACGACCAGCAGTTCGATCAGTGTGAACGCCTTCGACTTCCGCATGACATGGTCCTCCACGTTCTTGGGAAGCGCTTACCCAGACCTATCGTCTCTACACACTCGTCTCCGGGCGCACCCGGTATGGTATGCCAGTCAGGGTGCCTGATCGCATTGCATCGCGGCATCCACCATTCTATCGGCAGGACCGGGCCTGCTGCAAGAAATATCGTTAGGTGGGGTGGCAGCGTGGCCGTGCAGATGTCGGGGCAGCGCCCATTTCCCGCGGAAAGGATCGTGTGGCAGCCTCAAAGCCGCAGGCTTTGGGGATGGCAGACCCGTCTGCCGCCTCGATCGCGGTCGAGATCGGCATTGGGACCTATGCAGTGAACCATCCCCAAGCTCTTCGAGCTTGAGGCTGCCACACACAGGCCGCAATGCTCTCACACACGGATGCCGGTACGCCCTATGGCTGAGGGATCAGGCGGACCAGGGCCACGCCGTGGCGTGATACCTTGGCGGTGAATCGCCCGTCGTATGTGCCCAAGTCCTTCTGTCGCCAGAGGTCTCTGGCGAGACGTTTGCCCGACAGGCCCAGCACCGGCCAGTCGACCGACATCTCTCGCGGCAGCTCGGCCAGGTTGAACAGGCCCACCGCGAGCGAGCCGTCGGCCATCGCCTTGGTCAGGATCAGTGTCTCGTCGTCCTGCACCAGCGGCTTGGCCTGGATGCCCAGCGGGTCCTGATCGACGTCGATCACCTCGGCATTGCACAGCACGTTGAGGGTGAATTCGTCAAGATAGCGCATGTCGCCCGAGTAGAACAGCGGGGCGGCCATCAGGCACCACATCGACATGTAGCTGTACTGCTCGCTCGGTGTCAGCGTGGTGGGCTTGGGCGGCTCATCGTGCTGGTGGGCGTTGCCGATGTGCCCGATGAGGATGTAGTCAGGGTCGTTCCACTGTCCCGGCCGGGCGTACTCATAGTGCCGGGCGTTGCTCAGGCCGATCTGATAGAAGCCGGGCAGCAGGGCGCCCTGTTCGAGGCCCAGGTCGCCCGTGGTGCGCCAGCAGTGCCCGCCGACCTCGCCGCCCCAGGTCCAGACGTTGCCCATCCCGTACTGGCAGAGATTCAGGATCATGTCGCGATTCAGGCCCTTGAGGATGTCGCCCATCAACTGATACGGCCGCTTGAGGTGCTCCAGGTCCGTTCCGCCGGCGACCGCGCTGTAGGAGCACCAGTCGTGCTTGAGGAAGTCGAACCCCCACTCGGCGAACTTCTCGGCGTCCACCCGCTCATGCTCGTAGCTGGCGACGTACCCGGCGCAGGTCCACGGCCCCGGCCCGGTGTAGAGGCCCGCCTTGAGGCCCTTGCTGTGAATGTGGTCGACCATGCCCTTGATGTCGGGGAACTTGGCGTTGGGCAGGATCGCACCCTTGGCGTCGCGGTAAGGCTCATCGTCGCGCTTCTTCATCCAGCAGTCGTCGATGTTGACGTAGCTGTATCCGTAGTCGGCCATGCCCGAGCTGACCATGACGTCGGCCGCGTTTCGCATGTGCTCTTCGGTGACGTGGTAGTAGTGGATGTACCAACTGTTCCAGCCCATCGGCGGCGTCAGCGCCAGCGTGTCGCCGACGAGGATCGCGAAGGTACGTCGGTCGCTGCCGTGGCTGTTCTTCGCTTGGAGTGTCACGACATATTCACGGCGCTCAGCAGGGGCAGTGCCCGTGATGATTCCGGTGCTTGTGTCGAGCCGCAGCGTCTCGGGCAGGCTGGCGGCGGTGAACGCGATCGGCCGCGCGCCCGTGCAGGGGATGCGATAGAGGAACGGATGTCCCGGCCGGCAGCCATAGACCTTCGGTCCGTTGATCTGCGGCGCCGGGCTCGGCTTGGGCGTCAGCAGCACCTTCTCCTCGGCAGGGGGCTTCGGCGCATCGAGCGTCTGCGGCTTGTCGCCGCCCACGATGAACTCGGCGCCCGCCCAATTGGCGTGGTCGTAATCGACGCCGTCGCCGCCGTCGCTGACCAGCAGGATCATCTGCGTCACGCCCGCCAGCGGGACGTCGACCCGCTTGGCTTCGTCGTTGCCGGTCATCAGGCCGCTGTCAAACAGCACCTTGCCGTCCCCGAAGACCTTGAACCGCACCGAGCCGCGAGGGCCGGTCGCGTCGTCGACGCCCACCCAGGCGGTGAACCGCTCGGTCTTGCCGTCCAGGGCGATGTGGCAGATCGATTCGGCGTGCGTCGCCACGCCCGTTTCGAACGTGCGCCCGCCGATCGACAGCGTTCGGGCGGTGATGCTCTTGTTGACCTGGGGCTTGCCCCATCCGGTGGACATCTTTGTCAGGTCCAGCTCGCCCAGCGGCACCGTCGCCCCCGAGGCGACCGCCGCACCGAGACAAATCAGAGAACCCACCAGAATCCATCGCTGTTTCATGCTCGAACGCATGGTCACCTCCCGTTGCCTGAGCCCCGTGTTTGCCGCGGCCCCGATCGGGCCGCCCCCGAATCCTACCACGATCCGGCCGCGGCATCAATCCGCCAACATCGCGAGGGTGCATGACTGTGTCTGCGCTGCTCGCTTGGGCACATCGCAGAAACACGAATAACGTAGGGGCGAATAATTATTCGCCCGTACCGGTCCGAATTCCGAAACAAGCCTGAATGACCCAGTATCCAAGCTCGAAACACGGACGACATCGCCTGCAGCTCGGTTCTGCCCATGCAGACTGGGGCGAATTTGGAGCATTGGGACTTCGTGCTTTGAATTTCGAGCTTGTCCTCGCCGGCCATACAACAGAAGGGGCCGCAAGTGGTGCTTGCAGCCCCTTTGTGGTTGTGGCGTTCGCAGGCCGAACGCTTCGGTTCTCGTCGCGGCGCGATCCCGAGGCCTAATCGGCGAAGGGGAATGCTATGTCGTCGATCCAGGCGGTGTCCTGGCCGCCGGACGAGGAGCCGTCCTTGATGTAGGTCCACGCGAATGTGTGCCTGCCGGCCCCCACCGGATACGACGCCTCTTCCCAATCCAGCTCGCCGCTCCACCGTTTTTTGACCTGCCCATCGATATAGAACTCCAGGAAGTCCCAGTTCGTTTCGCAGGAGACCTTCCTCCAGAAACGGATATGTCCCTCGGTGCAATCGAGCGTGAGCATCAAGGATGTGCTTTCGCCATCACCGATCGAGCCGGCCTTGACGCTGTAGCTTCCAGCGTGACTGGTGTCGGAAACCACAGTCCACGCGCGGGCGCCGGCGTGTAGCCAGGGATACGGACCGAAGTCACCTGTCTCAAACCCGACCGTCGCCGGATCGGTCGGCTCGTCATCGCCGCCTCCATCCGGGCTGGGCGTCAGTTGTATCGCGACGGAACTGACGACGAGGTTCCAGTCGGTGGTGTCGCGTGTGTTCATGGCGATCTCGACCGTATGCAGGCCTTGCTGAACCTCCGCGGAGACCTCGGGCAGCGCCGACGAGGCAGTGCCTACTTCACATTGCCCGACGATTTGGTGGTCGACGAAGAGCAGCGCTTCCGGCAGCTTCCCGCTTCTCGACGCTGCCGCCATCGTCGCCCGGGCGCGCACCGTCAACCCGAGCGTCCCGGATTCGGGAACCAGAAGCGGGGCGCCGATCCGCACGTTCTCGGCGGGAATGCGGCACTCGGTGGCTCCTTCTTTGACCACCTCCGGTTCCCAGATCAGTTGGCTCGCCTTGAGCGTCACCGGGGCGACAGGGCGATGGTCCGCCGAAGGCCAGTGGAGTTGGCCTTTGGCCGCCGGAGCGATCGCGTCGATAAAGTCGTAACCATAGTCGTACGAGGCCGGCCGATAGCCCCTGGCGTCGCGAACGATCTCCTGACCGGGCTCGATCTGGGTTCCCTCGTGCCATTCGTTCCACGTCTCGATGAGAACGAACCGGTGACGCCGGCGTTCCGTGACGCCGGCATTCCACGCCGCGCGGAACGCGCTGAGCGAACGAGGCAGAACGGGATTGGCATCGCTGACAAGCCAGAACCCCGGAGAGATCCAGGCCGAGTCGTCCACATCAGGAAGCGTGTCCGTGGCTCCCCCGTAGACCACCGGAGTGTAATGGTGAACCGCGTCCCAGGGGTCGGGTGCGTTGGCCGGGCCGGCGTCACCCGTGTCGGCGTTGACATAGATGAAATACCCGTCGTTTGCGAGCATGGCCTTCGCGTCGCGCCAGCGGTCGGCCGTCTCGTTTCCCGAGGCGCCGTAGACGAATACGAGCCATTTGCCGTCGACCTTGGCATAGTTACCCGTCGGACCGAATCGGTTGAGGACGGACTTGATGTCACTATAGATCTGACGAGATGTAGGGTCGCCGTAAGCCTCCAGCTCGTAGTAGATGCCCCACTGGACGCTCTTGCAGGTGCGAATTGCCCTGGCCAGAGTCGCGTCCTCGTGCCCACCGACACCCCACCAGCTCGAAATGGCGATATCGATGCCGGCCCGCGCCATAGCCTGGTCCTGCCAGCGCAGCACCTGCGTGTCTCGGCTGTCGTACAACTGCACGCTCGGGTTCCAGGTCGAGTCGGGGTAGCTGGGCAGATAACATGAGCTCCAGGTGGCAGGGGGCTGCCAGCTCTGGCCTTCCCAATGGACCCACTGGCCGCGCGTGGCCGGGTTTCCATACCAGGGATAAAAGAACGCCGCGACGATGTCCTCCTCCCGCTCCAATTCGTTGTCCAGATCGAGCGGTTCCGGGATGTTCGGATATTCCGCGACGCGCCGGATGTCCTCGATGTTGGGAACACCCGCCTGATCGAAGGTGCGAACGAATCCACGGTAGTCGTCTCCCGGCAGGTAGTGTCTGACCCAGGCGGCGGCGTAGCCGTTGGTGTCCCTCGCTAACACGCGCAGACCGCCTGCCGCCGTCGGCCGGACGGACCGCCACGGAGCCGTCAAGCCCCATGCGGTTCCTTCGTTCGTCAATATCACCTCCCGGTCGCTGTCCCACGGCGCGTCGGCGGCATGAAAGCCCAGAACCCACATGGCCCCTTCGACGGCGAAGTCGGTTCGGCTTCCGTCGGAATGGCCCTGGTAGTAGATCGGGATGTCGGCATACCAGACGACCTTGCCTGCGGCGTTGAGGTACTTACGCAGCGTACATGTCGCCGACATCGTTTCCACGACCGTATCGGGCACGACGTCCTGACAGAACACGACGACGCTGTCGGCGCCGTCCGCGATGCGGGCGTTCATCCAGGCCTTGAGCCGCTGGGCGTCCAGGATTTCGTATCCCATGTACTCGAGTGCATCGCGAACCTCGCTGCCCCCGGTCCAGCAGGTGGGGTATCGCGGGTCATAATAGGCCGCCCGACGCCAATCGATTTCCGCCGCGGCAGGGGGCGTCAACACCAGGGCAGACAGCCAGACGATGCCAAACTCGCAGGCCAATCTGTGCCGTGGCCTGGCGTCCTTCGCGACAGCAGCATTCTCGACCGCCTTCATCCGAATCTCTCCAGGACAGCGATGCGATGAGACTATGCTATTGCCTTGCCGCCGGCTCGACCATTGTGGTGACTACGTATTCTCACGTGCCGGAGGCCATGCTACGGCTTGGCGGCGGCGAGCCGGGCTTTGACTTCGTCGGTCAGGTCGGGGCAGCCGCCGGAGTAGATCACCTTCTGCATTGCGATCATGCTGCTGAACGTCTCCGACAGGGGCAGCCCGTTCGGGTCGACGGCCAGCACCAGGCCGAATCCTTTCTCTTTCGCCAGCTCGCTCGTGATGCGGGCGATCCTGTCGTAAGCCTGCTGCGTCCAGAGCTGCTGCTTCAGCGACATCTGCCGGTCGAGGAACTCCTTGCGGCTTCCGTAGCGGCCCTGCATCTCCATGATGCGGTCGAGCTGCTTGAGGTAGTCCTCGCTGCCGATCGTGAACGTCTGGAGAGCCTGCTCCTGCTCCTTGATCTGGCGGGCAAGCTGCTCCAGTTCGGTGTTGGCCGCGGTGCGCTCGGCCAGGACCTCTCTGCGGCGTTCGGCGCCGGCGCCCAGGTCGCGCAGGATCTCCAGGACGCGGACGACCGCGATCGTCTGCGGCCCCGGCGACAAACGGTTCGCGGCGCTGCCGAGGACCGACAGGTTCGGTAGCCAGCAGACGACGATGCATACGAGACAAATCAGCAGTGTGGTTCTCGTCTTCATGGATGGTCCTTTCCGTATTCGCTTTTCCCAAATCATCTGGTTGGTCGTCTGCGCCACACGCGGTCGGCTCATTGCGGGCCTCGCGCCGCGTCGCGACCCAGCTTGTGGGCGAGCAGATGTAGACTGTCTCTAAGCCGCCCGAGGTAGTCGGGTTCACTGATCTCCATCACCTGCATGGCCTGCCGCAGTTTTGAGCGGACGAACCCGCAAGCCCGTTCGACGTCCTCGACCATCGCCTTGAGCTGTTCCGCGTCGCACGCGAGGATGTCGATAATCAGCCCGCAGTACTCCCCCTGCGGATCGGCCACCGCCAGCTCCAGCCGCCGATCCGTCTCGACGACCTCGAAGCGCAGGTCGGGCAGCTCGTAGACCACCGCCGCCGCCTCGCCCACGCGCCAGTAGACGCCCGCGATCGACAGCACGATCTCGTCGCCCGTCGGAAAGACCTCGGACAAAGCGATGGAGCGTTTCTTGAAACCGATCTCCGAGACCCCGTGAAGCCCCTTGTATCCCACGGTCATCCTGTAGCGGTCGAGGTCAGGCATGCCCGCCATTCTACGCCGCCTCCCGAGTGACAATCCACCCCAAACCCACCGCCGGCTCCTGCCGCCCGCGGCCTGTGGTTTCTGAACGGGCTTCACCGCCTGTCATACGATTTCTTTGCCCGTGCGCGAAGACGGCGTTACAATCACCGCGCAACCTTGAGACTGTGCTGCTTGGCGCAACGAGAAGAGGCTCACGATGACGGTCTTGTGGGCGCCCGAACCCCCAGGGGTGGCGAGGGTGCCGATGCGCGCGGGCACCGGCACGTGCAGGAAGAACAGAACTCTTTGCCGAGAAGCGAAGGCGGAAAGGAGCGCGATCATGCGCGTTTCGAACACGACGAACGGTTTGAAGGTGTACGCGGTCGGAGGAACCCACGTCGTCCTATTGGGATTCGATCTGCCCCAGGCGGACTGCGACGGGCTTCTGGGTTTTTCGATTCATCGCACCGACCACACCGAGAACGAGGCCTATTACCTGTCGGGGATGAAGGCATTCGCGGAAACCGATCCCGGCTTTCCCGCCGGCTCGCTGTACTCGACGCGCGATCACCCGATCCAGAGCTTCCAGTGGGCGGACTATTCCGCCAAACCGGGGCATCACTACAAGTATACGATCGCGGCGTTGAAGGGCCGTCCGGCGAACCTGGTCGCCCATGCGACGACCGCGATCGAGATCACCACCGAAAGCCCCGAGACGGGCAACCACGATGTCTACTTCAATCGCGGAGTCACGTCGTCCCAGGAGTATATCCGCCGGTTCGGTGACCGCGACCCCCAGGATGTGCCCAACCGAAAGGCCTTCGAGTGGCTGTCGCGCGGCTTGAAAGAGGCCCTGGAAGACTTCCTGCGTTCGTGCGTGGCGGGCCGGCACGCGCTGCGCATCGCGGCCTACGAGTTCAACTACGCCCGGTTTCTCGACGTCGTCCGAGAGACGTTGGACCGAGGTGTCGACATCCAGATCGTATACGACGCACGGGGCGACTACCCCAGGGACGCAAACCGTCAGGCCGTGGCCACTGCGGGATTGGCGCCCGTCTGCTCGGAGCGGATGCGCCCGGCCTCCTATATCTCCCACAACAAGTTCATCGTGAAACTCGAGAATGGCCAGCCCCTTTCCGTCTGGACCGGTGGCACGAACTTCTCGGAGGGCGGCATCTACGGCCATTCCAACGCCGCTCACGTGGTTGAAGAACCCGCCATCGCCGCCAGGTTTCTGGACTACTGGACCGAGCTTTCACACGACCCGCTCAGCACGCCGCTCAAGAATCGTGTGGAGGCGATCTCCCCGCTGCCGGCCGGGCCGCCACCGGCGGGGACGAGCGTGCTGTTCAGCCCGCGCAACAGCCTCGATGCACTCGATTGGTACGCGAACCTCGCCCTGAACGCCACTGACGGGCTGTTCATGACGTTCGCCTTCGGGATGAATGACGTTTTCAAGAACGTCTACCGAAACGGGCGTGCGCGGTTCCGCCTGGCGTTGATGGACAAGAAAACGCGCTCGATGGCGCCCGGGGCGCAGCGCGAGGCCGAGGAAGCCGAGATTCAGGCGCTGCGCAACATGCCGGAGAACGTGTTTGCCATCGGCGAGTTCGTCCGCACGAACCAGATCGACGGCTGGGTGAAGGAAAGAGCCAACAAGCTGAATTCACACGTGCGGTACGTGCACAACAAGTTCATGCTCGTCGATCCGCTCACGGACGATCCGATCGTGGTCGCCGGCTCGGCCAATTTCAGCGACGCTTCGACGCGGCGCAACGACGAGAACATGGTGATCACGCGCGGCAACAATCGCGTCGCCGACGTCTACCTGGGCGAGTTCATGCGGCTGTACAGCCACCATGCGTTCCGCGAATCGCTGCAATGGCGAAAGGCCGACGATCCGCCGAAGCCGTTGAGGACCGACGATTGGTGGCGCGATTACTTCGCGCAGACGCCTCGCGCCACGCGCAGGCGCTTCTTTGCCCGCTCGCAGGCGTAGCAACGCGGGATGGTGTCGAGGATCATGGCATGCACCGGACGGCGCGTCTGTTGCCTCGCGAACCGGGGTCTGCCGCCTATGCCTCCCGATGCTGCACAGGGCATAGGCATCACCTCCTTTCTACAGCGCCTCGTTGTTATGCTCACATTTCCCGCTACGGAGTCGCTTCGGCCCCATAGCCCAGTCGGCCCCAGGTGACGCGTTGGAGCCGCTGCAAATCGTACAGCCCGTCCTCGGTCTGCACTGTATAGCCGTAATCGCGCCTGCCGTGCGGCAATGCCACCTCGCTGAGGATGTCATAGTCAATGACTTCAATGAAAAGGTCGCCCATGGGACTGAGTATGCGAGGGATGGTGAGGGTCTCGCGGCCCCTCCACCTCCAGTATTCGGCGTGACCGTCGGCGAAGGACAGTGTGGTGCCGTTCGTATGACGGAGGGGAGGCGGGTCGCCATACCACCACATGGGATGGAGGTAGAATACACGGAAATCATCAAGAACATGCTGGCCGAGGTCGATGAAGACCGCCCGCCTGCCGGCACCAGGACGCGTGATCTGGTCCAGACGGGTCAGATACAGGACGGTTCCGCCCACCCGCGTGCCTATGTGGCTCAACGTCTCTGGGTCCTCGCTGTCTACACATGTTCCGTCCACCGGCGCACCGTTGGCGCCCGAGACGATGCCGTAGGTTGAGAGGTGGCCGGCCGCGCCGTTTGGACAACGATAGAAATCCACGTCGTTGATGTAGGGCCAGAGGCTCCCCTTATCGGGATGCTCCATGATTGCCAAACGGTCCGTCTGCTCAAAGGCCCTCCCCAGCCAGCCGAACACCTTTGGGGCACGTGGATCACTCGGGAATCCCGCCGCGGATGGACCGGCGACTCTGCCCATAACAAGACAGCCGTTATGTTCCTGCGCGTACAGCAGCCAGGCGAGTGTGAGCTGGCGGAGGTTGCTCAGGCAGACGGCACGTCGCGCCTGCTCGCGCGCGGCGCGCAACGCCGGAACCAATAGCGCCAGCAGCAGCGCAATGACCGCAATGACGACCAGCAGCTCGATCAGTGTGAATGCTCTTCTCTTCATCGTCTCAGCCCCCGCGGCGCTTGAGCGGGGCTCCTCAGTAGTCCTTGCACTGTCGCATCCATTTCGGCCAGTCGTCAGGCTGGACGCCGCCGGCTTTGGTGTAGGGGCCCGCGCGGTCGAAATCGTACGCCCAATTCAGGACCCAAAGCTCCTTGAGGCCAACCCTGCGCACAGACCAGTCGAGGAACATCCCGTTGACGGAAAGGCCATGCCGGCTTATGCAGAAGTTGTTGAGGCCTGGCCCGGGGCGATGTCCATCGCCCATGGGTGGGGACATGGAGATGAAGGGGTCGGACATGGGCGTGGTCGAATCCAGCATGACGGGAATGCTCGCGCGGCCTCGCATCGACAGGACGTTGAAAAAGACCTTCCCCAACCGCATTCGGGGCTGCTCCATCGCGGTGAACCCGTGGAAGAGACTGCCGTTGTACCCGTAGCTGCCCACGAACGGCGGGGCCGGGACAAGGACCTGCCAGGCGTCGGTCGACGATCCGGCTTCGCCTTCTATTCGCCAGTTTCCCTCGGTCCCACTTTGGGAGATTGTGAACCTGCCGTTGTGAAACGGCTTGGTAGCTGCCGGGCACAACGCGATTCTCCTCGTGGTGAAGCCGTGAAACGCCGTGTGGTCGGCATTGGGGTCCTCGTCGCCGATGAATGTGCCGCGCAGCATCCAGATGCCATTGTGGGGGTTTCCGCTGGAAGGGAAGTGCCCGTTGTGCTCCCCAGTGTAGGCGGCCAGCGTCATCGCCCACTGACGCAGGTTGGACTGGCACACCACGGTGCGCGCCTGCCTCCGGGCCCGCTGTAAGGCCGGGATCAGGATGGCCATCAGCAGTGCGATCACCGCAATGACCACCAGCAACTCGATCAGTGTAAAAGCGTGGGAATTGATTATTGATGATTGACGATTGATGATTCCTCCGGGGGCGGGGAATGGACGGTACCGCCGGGCCGGTTTGCGTTGCCTTTGGCGTTTCTCGCGTTGGGTCTCCATGCCATAGACTCCCGCCTGCATCTGCTCTACAGGCGTATATCGGCGGGGGATGTGGATGTGATTTTTCGAGAAACTGAAAGAATCCCGAAAGAGGATCCCTCACAGAGACATGTTACCGTCTTGCCTGCTACCTGCCATGGCTATTGCTGTTCCTCACACACAGTCGCAACCGTCCATGCTATCCACTCCCATCCAATCGCTTCACGCTTCACGCTTCACGAGATACGCGTCAATAGTCCTTACAGTCTCTCATCCGTTTCGGCCAGTCGTCAGGTTGTACGCCTCCGGCTTTCGTCCAGGGGTTCGCCCGGTTGAAGTCAGAAGCCCACTTAAGCGTATAGAGTTCCTTGAGGCCGACGCTGCGCACCGACCAGTCGAGGAACATGCCGTTGGTCGTTCTGCCGTGCCGGTCCATGAGGAACTGGCCCAGGCCCAGGCCCAGGATTCTCCCGCCTCCCGGGGCGCGGGCACCGATGGAATAGGCCCTGTCTATGCAGCCCACTGGCTGGATCGCATCGAGCAGCACGGGAATGCTCGCGTGTTCTCGCAGCGTGAAAGTGTTCAAGTAGGGTATCTCCAGTGGCGCCCCGTCCGCAGTGCGGAACCGCGTGAACAGGGTGCCGTTGTATCCGTAACTGCCCACGAATTGCGGCTCCGGGGCGAGAATCTGCCATGCGTTGGTGGACGTGCCGTGTCTTCCTGTTATGTGCCACGATACTCTGGAGCCCCCTGACGTTGTCGTGAAGCTGCCACCGCCACCATTGGGATCCAGGGGCAGGGGCCGGCTCGCCATGGGGCATAACGCGATGCCTCTCGTGTGGAAGCCGTGGAGCTCCCCGTGATTCGCGTTGGGGTCGCTGTCGCCGATGAAAGTCCCGCGCAACAGCCACAGAGCACCGTAACCGCGTGCGACGGAGGGAAAACGCCCCTCGTAGGCCTGGGTGTAAGCGGCCAGTGTCATCGCCCGCTGACGCAGGTTGGACTGGCACACCACGGTGCGCGCCTGCCGCCGGGCCCGATGAAGCGCCGGGATCAGGATCGCCATCAGCAGCGCGATGACCGCAATGACCACCAGCAGTTCGATCAGTGTAAAAGCGTGGGAATTGATTATTGATGATTGATTATTGATTTTGTCATCCCGAGCGGAGCAACGCGGAGTCGAGGGATCTGGCCAGAGACCGGACGCGCTCCTGGTTCGTAGCCAGATTCCTCCGCTGCGGGCCGCTTGCAGCGACCCTCCGGTCGGAATGACAATCGGCGGCGCGTTCATCTTAGTAGTCCTTGTATTTCCGCATCCACAGCGGCCAATCCTCGGGTTTGACGCCGCCGGCCTTGGTCCACGGCCCGGCGGTGTCGAAATCGGCGTGCCATTTCAGCGTCCACAGCTCTTTGAGCGCGATTTGGCGCGCGGAACCATCGAGAAAAGAGCCATTGACGGAACCGCGATGGCGGTCGATGCAGAAGAAGGACATTGCCGAGTCCCACATGAAGGTGTCATCCTCTTGGGGCGGCAGGTCCTCCTCACGGGGGTCGCGCCCAAGGAAGATGCAGTCGGTCAGCAACGGAATGACGCCGGCATTCTTCTGTCGACTGGGGTACCAGTAGCCGGGCCGCACGCCCCCATCACCACGGCTGGGAGGCATGCTGCGGACCCACCAGTTCACGCCATAGCTGCCTTTGTAGTTCTCGTTCTCCGCGCCCCAGGCGTGGAACTTCGAGCCGATCGGCTGGGCCGAGCCGAGGGCCGCATCCGCCTGCTCCCAGCAGGTCCATCGGGTCTTCGTCGCCATCGGGCAAAGACGCATGTCATTGCTGTCGATGTGGACGAGCGATTGCAGGGTGTAGTTCCAGGTGAGGGTCCCATGCACAGGTTCGCCGTCGTTCTCGGCTGCATAGATGAAGAAGCCCATCACCCACTGGCGGATGTTGGATAGGCAGAGGGCAACCCGGGCCTGCTCCCTCGCTCGCGACAGAGCCGGAAACAGCAGGGCCAGCAGCAGGGCGATGACGCTGATGACCACGAGCAATTCGATCAGGGTGAAGCCCTTCCGATTGATTATTGATGATTGATTATTGATGATTGGGGGATGCGGATTGGCGAGGGCGCACGACATGGGCGCGCGGGGATTGCCAGTCCAGTTCTCCGGCCCCTGTCTGCGCTGGCATCTTCCGCTTTCGGTCTCCATGCCATGCCTCCCGCTGAGGGCATTCTACCATAGAAGTCGGGCGAGTGTGACCGGTGTGACGAAATTCCTGCGAAATGGGAAAACGAAGTTGTTTGTAGTGGCCCGCCGCAGCAGGCGATTTGTCCACCTATGCCCTCCAGGGCACGCTACGAACGGGAAGTCCGCGGGCCGTCTGTAGGGGCGAATGATTATTCGCCCCTACCCCTCGCAGTGTCCCAAGACGGGCAACCGCCTCAGGCAACGTCTTGTCACGGTTGGTTTTAGTCGCTATGATTTGGTGGAACGCGCTTTTGGGAGGCAGAAGTTGCCAGAGGCACAGGACGCCAGGAAAACCCGACATCTATCGCTGGTCGCACGCATCGTGGTTGCGACGGTCGCGATAGTATGGGTCTTTCGCGGCCAGGATTGGGAGAAACTGCGAGAGGTCTTCGGCCGGCTGAGCTGGGGGTACTTCGCGCTGAGCTTGGCGGCCTACATTATCGGACAGATCGTGGTGGCGTTTCGCTGGTGGCTGCTGCTGCGGGCGCAGTCGATCCATATTGGGCCGGTTGCGGCGGTCAGACTGTACTTTGTCGGGCTTTTCTATAACAACGTGATGCCCAGCTCGGTGGGGGGCGACCTGCTGAAGGCGTATTACGTAACGAAGCACACGCACCGACGGCTGGAAGGGGTCCTGAGCGTATTCATCGACCGGCTGGTGGGTCTAGCCGGCATGATGCTGATGGCGGTGGTGGCCTACCTGCTGTTTCTCCGAGGCCGGCCCCTGGATGTGGAAGGGGGCGCGGCCGAGCCGGTCGGGCAGGGTGTCGCACCGTCGCGGGGGGTGATTCTGTGGGGCATGGCGATCCTGGCGGTTGCCTTGGTGGCGCTTCTTGCCCATCCGGGCAGCCGAGAGCGGCTCAAGCGGGCCGGCGGGCAGCTCTGGGGGCGCAGCGCCGAGATGCTCGTCAGGGTCCGGACGGCGTTGGTGGTCTATTGCCGCAAGCCCTGGACGATGGTTGCGGCGATGCTGCTGACACTGTTGGGCCAGACCATTGTGGTCGCGGCGTTCTGGCTGCTCGGACGCAATCTGGGCGTGCAGGCAGGACCCAGATACTACTTCGTGATCTTCCCCATCACCTGGGTGATCGGGGCCATTCCCGTCAGCATCGCCGGACTGGGCGTGTTGGAGGCGGGCATTGTGACTCTGTTTACCTCGCTGACCGCCGCGACGAGAGAGAGCGCCCTGGCGCTGGCGTTCTGTCAGAGGTTCGTCTGGGTGCTGGCGTCGCTGCCCGGCGGGATGGTCCATTTGCTCGGCGGCCATCTTCCCAGCCAGTTTTTAGTTGACGGCCAAAATGGCGCAAATTAGGCTATACGCGTTGGATAGATGCGGCTTTCCGGTCGCCCGACGTCTGGGATGGGGCCTTCCTGACGGCGGCGAAGGGCTGTTGTAGCGGAATGGGCATAACCAAACGATTCAAGAGCTACTTCCTCCGCGGGTTGGCGGTCCTGCTGCCGACGTTGCTGACGATTTGGATCCTCGTATGGGGTTATGGCGTCATCAAAAACAATGTCAGCATCTACATCAACCGCGGCCTGGTCTGGGTCATCCTTCAGTTTCAGGGCGAACACGGGCTCACCCGCGAGGACCTGACGAGGATCTTCGTCGACGGGATGGCCGGCTCGGCGGTCGGCTTCATTATCGCGCTGCTGGTGGTCTTCGTCGTCGGGGCGCTGCTGGCCAGCGTGGTGGGCCGGGCGCTGTGGCGGCTGGTCGAGGTGTTCATCATGAACACGCCCGTCCTGCGGCGGGTGTACCCCTATGTCAAGCAGGTGACCGATTTTGTATTGACGCAGGAAGAAAAGCAGAAGATGTTCTCGCGCGTGGTGGCGGTGGAATACCCGCGCAAGGGCCTCTGGTCGATCGGGTTTGTGACGGGTTCGGGCCTGGCGCGGATCACGCAGAGCGTGCAGAAGGAGTTCCTGACGGTGCTGATCCCGAATTCACCGACCCCGGTGACCGGCTATGTGATTGTGGTGCCGAAGGAGCAGACGATCGCGCTGGACATGACGATCGAGGAGGCGTTCCGGTTCGCCATCAGCGCCGGCGTGATCGCCCCGGACCGTCAGGAGGCGGTAGCGTTGCCGCGCGCGTACACGGAGCGGCCGCAGGAACAGTAAGAATGGGGATCATGGCTGATTAAGGAGACGAGCATTGGTTTTCAAAATCACGGGCAAGCACATCACGATCACCGACGCGATCAAGGCGTACGCGGAGGAGAAAACGGGGCGACTGCCGAGATTCTACAACACGGTCAGTCAGGTGGAGGTCCTCGTCGACGGCGACGCGACCGCGGGCAAGGTCAGCGTCGAGATCATTGCCAGGGGCGAGCACAGCAACGTGTTCGTAGCCACGGAGGTGGCCGAGGACGCTCTGAAGGGCATCGATGCGGCGGTTCGCAAGCTGGAGGAGCAGTTGCGACGAAAGAAGACCAAGGAACGGAACAACAAACATACGGCAGGCGGGTACGAGCCGGCGTAGACGGCGGCCCGGAACGGGACCTGTCGGGCCCCCGAAGGGCGACAGACAGATGACGGCTGGACAATAGGACTGGACGCGAAGAATGAAGTTTCAAGATTTTGTGTGTTTCGAGGCCACGATACCGGTGTTGGCGGCCCACGACCGCAACGGGGCCATCACCGAGCTGGTTTCGTCACTGGTCAAGGCGGGCAAGCTCCCGGCGGAATCAGCCGCCGAAGTGGCCAAGGCGGTGATCAAGAGAGAAAACGAGGCGAGCACCGGGATGGGCAAGGGCGTGGCGATTCCGCACGTCAAGCACCCGGCGGTTCGCGACGTTGTCGCGGTGATCGGACAGACGGACACGGGGATCGACTTCTCGTCGCTGGACGAGCAGCCGGTCTATTCGGTGATTCTGCTGATCAGCCCGCCGGACAACGCCGACCGACACCTCCAGGCGATGGAAAACATCTTCCGGCATCTGCAAAAGGAGAAGTTCCGCAAGTTCCTGCGCCAGAGCCGTACGCCGGAGGCCTTTGAAGACCTCTTGAGAGAGGCCGACGAGAACCCATCGTGGTGACCCGACTCGGAAGGCGGGCGGGATAGGGCGAGGAGGATCGCCATGTGGGCAGGAGAAGCAACGTTGGACAATCCGGTTTGTCAGATCACCGTACAGATTAAAAGCAAGAACGGCCTTCACATGCGCCCGGCCATGCAGTTCGTCGATCTGGCCAATCAATACAACTGCGAGATCGCCATCGGAAACGGAGCAGAGCTCGGCGACGCCAAGAGCATCATGCACGTGATCGGCCTGGCCGCCGGGCCTGGCACGACGCTGGAGATTCACGCGCAGGGACCCGGAGCCGAAGAGGCCGTCGGCGCCCTGCGTGCCTTCATCGAACGCGAGACGTTCGACCCGGAACCGCCCAAGGACGCCAAGTAAGCCGCCGCACAGACTCTGGCATGGAGATAAAAAAAGGAATTGCTGTTTCGCCGGGGGTATCGATCGGCAAGTGCCTGATCATCGATTCGGAGGACTACCGAATCCCCCGGCGGCAAATCGAGCCGTCCCAGCGGATGGTGGAGATCCAGCGCGCGCGGAACGCGTTCGGCGACGCGATCGACGAGTTGAGCGGGTTGGAGCAGGCCCAGACGCAGACCGGCGGCGGGCGGATCAAGGACATCTTTGCGGTGCACCTGCGTCTGTTGCGCGATCGGAGCCTGCGGCGTCAGGTCACGGACCTCATCCACGAGGAATCGGTCACGGCCGAGTACGCGGTCGCGTCGGTGCTGCGCCGGTTCGCCGCGCGGTTCGCCGAGGCCAAGGACACCTACATCAGCGAGCGGGCCGCGGACATCTACGACATCGAGCGTCGCCTGCTGCGTCACCTGCTCGGCGACAAGCGGGAGGACCTTGGCCGGCTGCGCGAAGAGGTGATCGTCGTGGCGCGGGAGCTGAGCCCGACCCAGACGGCCGGGTTCAACAAGGCGTTCGTCAAGGGCATCGCGTCGGATGCCGGCGGGCGCACCAGCCACGCGGCCATCGTGGCGCGTTCGCTGGGCATCCCGGCGGTCGTGGCCCTGGAGGACCTGACGGAGATCGTCCGCGGCGGCGACGCCGTCATCGTCGACGGCAACCGCGGACTGGTCATCGTCGATCCCGACGCGGAAACAGTCGAGCAGTACGAGGCGTATTCGCGGGAGTTCATTGCCCTCGAACACAAGCTCGACGCGATCCGCGAGAAGCCCGCCGAGACCCGCGACGGCGCGCGCATCACCCTGCTGGGCAACATCGAATTTCCTGACGAGGCCGAGATCGTGCTCGCCAAGGGTGGCGAGGGCATCGGCCTGTACCGCACCGAGTTCCTCTATCTGAACCGGCCCACCGAGCCGTCCGAAGAGGAACACTACAGCGCCTACGCCCAGACCGTGCACATCTGCCGCGACCGGCCCGTGGTGATTCGCACGGTGGACCTCGGCGCCGACAAGTACACGCAGCGAAAGCGATTCGCGCCGGAGCCCAATCCGTTTCTGGGACTGCGTTCCATCCGGTTCTGCCTCCAGAATCTGGCGATGTTCAAGACGCAGCTCCGCGCGATCCTTCGCGCCTCGGTCCTGGGGCCCGTCAAGGTCATGTTTCCGCTGATCTCGGGCATCCAGGAGCTGATGCAGGCCAAGATGATCCTGCACGACGTGATGGAAGACCTGGACGAAGAGGGCATCGCGTACAACCGGGACATGGAGGTGGGGATCATGGTCGAGACGCCGTCGGCGGCGTTGACGGCCTCGACGCTGGCACGGGACTGCGATTTCTTCAGCATCGGGACCAACGACCTGACGCAGTACACGCTGGCGGTGGACCGGGGCAACGAGCTGGTCTCGACGCTGTACTCGCCGGCGGACCCGGCGGTCCTGCGGCTGGTGCGCACCGTGATCCAGGACGCGTACAAGGCGCAGATCGACCTGTGTGTCTGCGGAGAAATGGCCTCGGAGCCCGAGTACATCATGGTCCTGCTGGGCCTCGGCGTGCGCACGCTGTCGCTGTCGGCGCCGCTGATCCCGGAGGTCAAGCAGATCATCCGGTGCGTGACGTTGGAGGACTGCAATATCCTGACGCGGAAGGTGCTGGGCATGAACTCCGAGCGGCAGATCTCGAGCTATCTGCGCAACGCGGCGCGCAAGGTACTGCCGGAGGCGTTCTGACGCGGCGACGGATCGCTCGGCACACGGACAAGACAAAGAACGAAACACATCCATTCGAGCAGAGATGGGCATAGAGGCGACAAAGGACAACTCACGCGGCCGTCCGGACGAGGCGTGTGCCGGCCGAGCGACCGACGCCACGGCGGCGGTTCGTTTCGGGATCGATGGTTTGCTGAGGTTCCTTTCGCATGCCGAGACGCTACGCATGTTCGAGCGCGCCTGCGTGCGTGCCGGCGTGCCCGTCAAGTATTCCCAGGGATTCAACCCGCATCCGAAGCTGTCCCTGCCGTTGCCGCGGCCGGTGGGGGTCGCCTCGGACGACGAGCTGCTGGTCCTGCGGCTGTTCGACGCGCGGGGCATCCCGGCCGAGGACGGCCCGGACGGCGCGCGGCAGGCGTGGGAGGACCGGATGAAGGCGGCGCTGCGCGAGGCGCTTCCGGAGGGTCTGGTCGTTCACTCGGTCGCCTTGATGAAATCGAACGTGTCGTTCCGGCCGGAGTCGGCCCGGTATGTCTTCGACTTCGACCGTGCGGACGGTCGGACCGACATCGAGGCCTTGCGAGAGCGAATCGGTGACATCCTGGCCCGCGAGAGCGTGGTGGTCGAGCGGGTCGTGCCGGAGCGGCGGGAGGGACGCCGCGTGGACATCCGGCCGTTTTTGAGAGCGATCGAGTTGCGCCAGACGCGGGCGATCGTCGAATGCGGCGTCACCGACGCCGGGTCCGTTCGCGTTGATGAACTGATGCCTCTGCTGGTGCTGGCGCCCCAGGACCTGAGCGGGCCGGTGCGGCGCACCGGCATCGCATGGACTATCACTTGACTTTCGAATCCGCCGGTCGCTCGGCCGGCGAATTGCGATAAATGACGAGGATGTAACGTATGTCACGAGACATGTTGATCAACGTTGCCGAGCGAGAGGAGTGCCGCGTCGCCGTCGTGGAAAACGGCGCGCTCGAGGAACTCTACGTGGAACGCGCCAGCGTCGGCGCCCACGTCGGCAACATCTACAAAGGGCGCGTCGTCAACATCGAGTCGGGGATTCAGGCGGCCTTCATCGACATCGGGATCGACCGTAACGGCTTCCTGCACATCTCCGACGTGCACCCGCGGTACTTTCCCGGCCAGAAGGGCAACGTGCTCGAGAACATCGGACGGCGCCAGGCCCTGAAGGACCGCCCGCCGATGCAGAACTGCCTGCGCCGGGGCCAGGAGCTGGTTGTCCAGGTGACGAAGGAAGGGCTCAAGACGAAAGGCCCGACGCTGAGCACGTATCTGGCATTGCCGGGCAAGCACCTGGTGATGATGCCCTGGATGAAGGGCTACGGGATCTCGCACAAGATCGAGGACGAGGACGAACGCAAGCGGCTGGCGGAGGTGTTCGACGAGAGCACGCCGCCCAAGGGGATGGGCTACATCATCCGGACCGCCGGACAGGGAGCCTCCAAGCGCGACATCCAGAACGACCTGCGGTACCTCAAGCGGCTCTGGCGTGCCGTGCTGAATCGTATCGACAGCGAGAAGGCGCCGGGGGACATCTACCAGGAATCGGACCTGGTCATCCGCGCGCTGCGCGACGTGCTCAACAGCAAGGTCGACAAGATCATCTGCGACTCCGACAACACCGTGCGGAAGATCAAGGACTTCCTGTCGATCGCGATGCCGCGTCTGAAGCCCAAACTGACGTATTACGATGGCAAAATCCCGCTGTTTCACAAACACCAGATCGAAGGGGAGATCGCCAAGGTCCAGTCGCGCTCGGTGGATCTGAAGTGCGGTGGCTCGATCGTCATCGAGCAGACCGAAGCGCTGGTCTCCATCGACGTCAACAGCGGGCGCCACCGCAAACAGGAAGGCGCCGAGCAGACCGCCTTCGAGAGCAACATGGAGGCGGCCGTCGAGATCGCGCGGCAACTGCGCCTGCGCGACCTGGGCGGCCTGATCGTCTGCGACTTCATCGATATGCGCAGCCAGAAGCACCGCAAGGAGGTCGAGCGGGCGTTCCGCGAAGCGGTTCGCACCGACCGGGCCCGGTCCAAGATCCTGCGGATCAGCCGGTTCGGCGTGATCGAAATGACGCGCCAGCGGATGCGCCCGTCGCTGCACCTGAGCACGTACCTGGCCTGCCCCCACTGCGCCGGGACCGGGTTCGTCAAGAGCCACGAGTCGCTGGCGCTGGAGATCATCCGCCTGCTGAACCTGGCGGTCTCCGAAGAGCACATCAAGCGGATCGAGCTGTCGGTCTCGCCGGAGGTCGCCGACTATCTCCAGAACGAGAAACGCGCCGCCATCGCCCAGATCGAGCAGCTGGCCGAAAAGCGGGTCGTCATCCATTCCTCCCCCGACTGCGTCGGGGAGGAACGTCAGCTCGTCTGCTTCAACGAGCGCGGCAGCGAGGTCAAGCTGTAGGTCCTGCGTGTGTGGCAGCCTCAAGCTCGAAGAGCTTGGGGATGGTAGACTTGCCTGTCGCACCGATGGCACGGGACTGCCACGACGGTGAACCATCCCCAAACGCTGCGCGTTTGACGCTGCCACACGCGGGCGATTGGTCTTGACCGGACCCGCTTCATGGCGTATAAGGGGCCGCTCGGGGGATGCGGCAGCGACCGGCAGACTCCAGTGATTTGGCGGAGCATGAAAACAGAAGAGGTTCACAGTACGGTGGAATTCGATCTCGATTACGCCCGCAGCGTGATCCGCGCCGAGGCCGAGGCGATCGCGGCCATGACGCCGATCGTGGACGAGTCGTTTGTCCGCGCTGTGGAGATGATCTACCATTGCAGCGGCTCGTGCATCGTCAGCGGGATTGGCAAGGCCGGGATCATCGGGCGCAAGATCAGCGCGACGCTGGCTTCGACGGGCACGCCCAGCCACTTTTTGCACCCGGCCGAAGCCGTGCACGGCGACCTGGGCCGGCTGCGGCAGAACGACGTCGTGATGGTGCTCAGTTACGGCGGGGAAACCGACGAGATCATCCGCCTGATCAACCTGGTCAAACAGCTTCAGATTCGCCTGATTGCCCTGACCAGCGACTGGGATTCGACGCTGGGCCGCTACAGCGACGTGGTCCTGTGCATGGGCAAGGTCAACGAGGCCTGTCCGCTGGGCGTGGCGCCCAGCGTTTCGACGACCTGCATGCTGACGATCGGCGATGCGCTGGCGTTCACGGTGATGAAGGCCCGAAAGTTCCGCGTCGAAGACTACGTGCGGTTCCATCCGGGCGGCTCTCTCGGGCGGCAATTGATGACGGTCGAGCAGTCGATGATGTTCCAGCCGGGCGAGAAGCTCCCCATCGTGAACGCCGACCAGACCGTTCAGGCGATGCTGACCGCCACCCGCGACGTGAAACGCCACGGCGCCGTGATGGTGGTCGACGGCGGCGGCCATCTGGCGGGCATCGTCACCGACGGCGACCTGCGCCGGCTCCTGACCCGGCACGGGGCCGCCGGCTTCGAACGCCGCGTCGGCGACGTGATGACAGCGCCCTGCAAGCGCATCCGTGCCGACGCGCTCGCCTCAGAGGCCACGGCGATTTTCCACAAGTACCGTATCGACGAGCTGCCCGTGGTGGATGCCGACGACCGGCCGGTCGGACTGATCGACGTGCAGGACATCGTGACGATCAAGGTGGTGGGATGAACCGATCGTGCGCTCGCGCGACGCACAAGGGATGATGCGATACGAAAAATGGCGAACAAGGCGAATCAAAATCTCGGAACGATCGAGCTGCTCGTGCTGGACGTGGACGGCGTGCTGACCGACGGGCTGTTGGTCCTGCACGGCGACGGCCGCGAGAGCAAGTGTTTCCACACGCACGACGGGCACGGGATTCGCATGTGGCAGCGGGCCGGCGGCAAGACGGCCCTGCTCAGCGGCCGCTACTCGGAGCCGACGCAGCGCCGCGCCGAGCAGTTGGAAATCGCGCACGTGATCCAGAACTGCCACTTCAAGCTGCCGGCGATGCAGGCGCTGCTCGAAGAGCTGCATCTGAAGCCGGAGAACGTCGCGTATGTCGGAGACGATCTGCCGGACCTCCCGGCGATCCGGTTCGCCGGTCTGGGCGTCGCCACCGCTAACGCAGTGGACGAGGTCAAGCGGGAAGCCGACTATGTCACGACGCGGCCGGGCGGGCGGGGGGCGGTGCGCGAAACGATCGAATACATCCTCAAGAACTCCGGGCGATGGCAGGCCCTGATGGAACGATACCTCGCGTGACCGCGAGGCGGTTGGACGGATACCGTGAATCTACGTAAATTCGCTATCGGTTTCGTTGCCCTGGGCGTCATGATTCTGGCGTACCTGGCCTTCATGCAGGCCGGCGGCGGACCGGTCATGGACGCGGACCTGCGAGACCAGCTCGCGCGGGAGGTCTCCGACGGCAATGCCGCGTCGTCCGGCCGCAGCCTGGGACGCATCGGAGACGTTGGAGTAAGCGGCATCCGGCATACGCACCTGTTCCACACAGACCAGACCGGGCGGATCGACCGCGAGTTCGGTTTCGAGCAACTGCTGTACAGCGAGGGCGATCAGTGGCGGATCACGCATCCGTGGATGAGCCTGCTTTTGGGCCCGGTCAACTGCCGCATCACCGCCGATCGAGGCGAATTGCAGCTCGACACGGCGTTCGATCAACCCACGCCGGACGACGCGACGTTCACGGGAAACGTCGTGATCCGCGTGACTCCGACCGACCCCAACAACCCGCTGGAACTGTTTGTCTACCTCGATGATCTGGCCTTCATTGCCGACAGCTCGATGTTCTCCACGACCGGGGCGGTTCGGTTCGTCTCTCGGTATGCGCAGCTCACCGGACGGGGCATGGACCTGCTGTACGACGAGGCTCAGCGCCGGCTGGAGCTGTTCCGCGTCAGAGAGTTGGAGAGTCTGCGGCTGCGCAGCGAGCAGTTCGCGTCCCTTTCCGAGTCGACCGCTTCGAATGCGGGGTCGGACGAGCCTGACGCGGAGGCCGCCCAGGTCGCTGTGGCAGACGCCAATGCGCGCGCAGTAGACGCCAACGAGGGCATGGCGCCGGATTACTATGAGTGTGTCCTGCATCGTAACGTGATCATCACGACGCCCGAACAGAAGGTCACGGCGCGGGACCGCCTCGTCATCGACAACATTCTCTGGACAGGGCCCGCGTCGCCCGGGGCCGAGACCGCCGGACCCTCCGCAGGCTTGACGGCGGCCGCGACCGAACCCAATGCTGCTGAGCCAAATGAACCGCCGTCTCCCGTGCGAAAAGCGATGGATACCAGCCCTTCACCGGCGCCGGCGCTCGACGCGATTCCCCCGTCGTTTTTCGACATCGTCGTCACCTGTCACGGCGGCCTGGTGATTGCACCGAAGGGTTCGCCCAGTCTGGAGCCCGATCTGGGGGCGCTGGGCCTCGACACCGCCGCCTCTCCGGCCGACGCCAGCGAGCCGACGGTGATCGACCCGAACCGGCAGACTCTCGTTGCCCATCGCATCGACTTCGACGCTTCCACGACGGACACGACGCTGACCGGGCCGGTGCGGATGACGTACGCGCTCGATCCGAACGACCTGACCGGCCGCGACAGCGGCGGCCGGCGGATGCCCGTGACGGTCGGCGCCGAGGACTCGGTGCGGTTCATCGCGGCCTCGACCCGCATCCAGCTCGAGGGCAACTGCATCGTGACGCTCCACCAGACCGAGCCGAACCTTGCCTACGAATACATGCTGACGGCGCCGATGCTGGCGGTCGATCTGTTCGAGGACCCCAACGTCAAGACGGGCAAAAAGTCCATCGGTCTGAAACGGTTCGAGGCCTCCGGCGGTCCCGTCGCGGTCCGCGCCGTGCGACGCAGCGGTGACGAACCGGTTGGCTGGGTCGAGTTGTATTCCCGGCGTCTCGACTATGCAGGCGACGCGAAGACCTTCGACGTCACCGGCCCAGGCGAGATCCGCTTTCACAACGCCCAGGAACCCGACACGCCGATCGAACCGAACGAGTTCAGCCTGCGTCGGCCGTGTTTTGCCTTCCTGAGAGACTTCGACTCCCTAACGTATTCCGCACAGACCAACACGATCGTCGCCGATGCTCTGAACCGCCAGCTCCGCCTGTTCTATTTCCCACGGATCGACGGCGACTACAGGAAGCGAGACGTCGAGGCCAATGCCGGCCGCATTGAGATCGCACTGACGCAGACCGAGGGCGGGCGCACCGAACTGTTCTCGCTGACCGCCTCACAGGGCATTTCCTACGAAGATCCGGTCAACCGCTTTTACGGGGCAGTCCTGTTCTACGACCACCCACAGACGCTCGTCACCGTCAACGGCGACGGCCGCCAGTCGTGCTCGTTCAACGGCGCCTATGTCGATCGCATCCGCATGAACCTCGCCACCGGCGCAACCAAGGCCGAAGTCCTCGGGCCCAGCACGATCCAGATTCGTCCCTGAGGGTTGCCGTTTGGAGCGGCCGTCGCCCGCCAGGGGAGTCCGGAAACCGACCTTCCGGGTTGACGAAACGGGCGGGAAGTCGTTAAAGTACAGCCGCTTGACGCAACGAGCGCCCGTAGCTCAGTTGGATAGAGCAACGGATTTCTAATCCGTAGGTCGCAGGTTCGAATCCTGCCGGGCGCGGTCAGTTCATGCGAATTCAATCCGTTGTCGCCAGATCGAGGAAGACGACGATGGACGGGTTGCCGACCGGCGCGTAGTGGCCGGTGAAGGCCAGGCGGCCCGTTTGATGGTCCACGCGGAAGACGGCGACGTTGTCGCTGCGCTGGTTGCAGCAGTAGAGGAAGCGGCCGGAAGGGTCGAAAGTGAAGCTGCGCGGATAGTTGCCTCGCGTCCATTCCTCCCCGACCCAGGTCAGGGCCCCGGTGTCGCCGATGGAGAAGATCGCGATGCTGTCGTGCAGGCGGTTGCCCGCGTAGAGGAAGCGGCCATCGGCGCAGACCATGATCTCCGAACAGAAGTTGCTGCCGGCGAACGCGGGCGGTAGCGTGGAAACAGTCTGCCGTGCGGCCAGCCGGCCCTTCTCGGAATCGTAGTCGAACAGCACGACGTTCGAGCCTTCCTCCTGAATGGAATAGAGCCAGCGTCCGTTCGGATGGAAGCAGAAGTGCCGAGGCCCATCTCCCGGCGGCAGCGAGACCGCGTGCCGGTCATTCGCCGTGAGCAGGCCGCTGCGGTCGTCGAACTTCCAGATGAAGATCCGGTCCAGGCCGAGATCGACGTGCAGAACGAAGCGTCCCGAAGGATCGGCCTGGATCATGTGCGCATGCGTCCGGTCGTGTCCGCTGAACGCGAAGCTGCCTGGCGGAACGTTCGTTGCCCTCGTCGGTCCGAGCGTCCCCGCGTCCACCTTGACGTCCGTGGCGGCGCCCAGGTCGCCGTCGGGCAGGATCGGCAGCACCGCCACGGAGCCGCCGAAGTAATTGGCCACCAGCAGGAACCTGCCCGAAGGATGCACGCTCACGTAGGTAGGCCCGGCACCGCCGGAAGGCACGGTGTTGAGCAGTCTCAGCCGTCCGTCCGTGTGGCCGATCGCGAAGGCGCTGACGGTTCCTTCTCTGTCGTCGCCCACGCGGTCCGTCTCGTTGGCGGAGTACAGATGCGTTCCGGCGGCATTCAGCGCCAGACAGCTCGGGCTTGTCCCCAGCTCATAGATGTCACAAGGGGTCATGTCGCCGGTGGTGCGATCCACTCCGAACAGGTGAATGCCGCGTCCGTTTCCGGGAGGCAGATCCACCTGCGTCGGCAGCACGTCACGGAGTGGCGAACTGAATGTGCCCACATAGGCCATGAGCGGTTTTTCCGTTTCGGCCGATTGGGCCACAAGCGTCTGTGCCATCACCGATACACCGACGGCCAGCACGGCGGGGAAGCCCAGGAACCAGCGTCTCGAAATCACCGACGCAATCTGGTTGAAGACATGTTGGGCCCCCTGAGGGACTCGAGTTGACGAGAGTCTTGATCCATCAGCCATGTGGACGATTATACCCCGCAGACAGGCGGTCCTACAATCGCGACGAGGACGCGATTATTCTGCCACAGACGTGTCCTGGCGTCAGAAATGAGCGCTGCACGGAAATGCGTGCGGATCACAGGGCGGCTCGGGCCGTTATATTGCTTGATCGCGGCCGGCGGATCGCATACGATTGTGGCTGACGCCGTAAGATCGTGGCATCGCGTGACCGTGCCGATGGCCGATCTGAGGCACGGCACGGGAGGTTTGGAATCGATAGGACTCAAAGCAATCATTCCCATTGACCCCAGGAAAGGATCGACACGTGGCAGAGCAGAAGAGCAAACCAACGCAGGACCGGGGCGCGTCTACCGGTCGACGGGTATTTCTGAAGGCGACGGCGGCGTCGGTGGCGTTTCCCTACCTGATTCCGGCGTCCGCGATGGGCAATGCCGGCGCCGTGGCGCCGAGCAACCGCATCGTGATGGCCGGCATCGGCATCGGCAACATGGGCAGCGGCGACCTGGGTTCCTTCCTGGGCCGCGACGACGTCCAGTACGTGGCCGTGTGCGACGTCAAGAGAGACGTTCGCGAGGGCTTTACGAACCGCGTGAACCAGAAGTACAACAACAAGGACTGCAAGGCATACCGTGACTTTCGCGAGGTCATGGCGCGCGGCGACATCGACGCGGTGCACTGCGCCACGCCGGATCACTGGCACGCGATCATCGTGATCGAGGCCTGCCGCAACGGAAAGGACATCTACTGCCAGAAGCCCGAGACCAAAACGCTTCGCGAAGGCAAGCTGATGATCGACGCCGCCCG
>CAZNSM010000006.1:52812-57106 GCA_964575615.1 uncultured Pirellulales bacterium
CCACACCGCGAACGTCTGTCACCTGTTCCTGGCGGCCTACGAACTGGAACGGTCCCTCAAATGGGACACGGTCAAACAGCAGTTTGTCAACGACGACGAAGCCAATCGCCTTGTCGACGTGGCCAGACGAGAACCGTGGGTGATCTAAGAATGCGACCATTGCGACATGGAGAAACGACGATGACGAACGAACAAACTGCGAAAATGACTCTGACGGCGGGGGCGGCCACCCTGGTTGCGGCCGGTGCCGTGGCTCAGACGAATTCGGCCGAAGTGGATAAAGCATTCGAAACGCTCAAGACCTACGACTGGGGCGCGGACCGCGCGACGTTGAATCCGATCGACCAGGCGATTATTGCGACCCACGGCGATGCGGCGGCGCGCCAGGCTTTGGAGAAGAGACTGGTGGATGCACTGGCTGGCGGCCTTTCGCGGTCCGCGCAGGACTATGTGTGCCGCAAGCTGCGGGTGGTGGGCACGAGCCAGTCGGTGGAGGCGCTGGCCGCTCTTCTGGCCGATGAGAAGACCTCGCACATCGCACGTTATGCTTTGGAACGGATGCCGGGCGACAAGGCGATTGAGGCGATGCGGGATGCGCTGCCGAAGGTCGGCGGCAAGCTCAAGCCGGGCCTGATCGGCTCGCTGGGCGTACGTCGCGACGAAACGAGCGTTGCGGCCATTGCGGCGTTTCTTGGCGATTCTGACAAAGACGTGGCCCGGGCGGCGGCCCACGCGCTGGCCCTGATCGGCACACCGGCGGCGGCCGATGCGCTGAGCGAGTTCGCCAAGACCGCGCCGGCCGACATGAAGGTGCCCGTCGCCGATGCACGCCTGCTCTGTGCCGAGCAGTTGCTGGCCGATGGGGCCAGATCCGAGGCGTTGGCGTTGTACAAGGCGCTCAATGGCAGCGACCAGCCCACGCAGGTCAGGGTCGCGGCGATCAAGGGGATGCTGGCCGCTTCGACGAGGAAGTAGAACAGGATACAGACCGGCGAATTCATGAAGGCCGAGCGGCCGTTTGTAGTGGCGTCGTGAGACGCTACGTTTGCCAGGAGCGTTCCGCGTTCGGAGGGTAATATGCCCTTACGGGCACGCTACAAACGAGAGGCTTCAAAACGAGCTTCCTCGAAGAGGGGGGAATGGGTATAATAGAAAAGAGGGTCGTGGGACGGCCTGGAGGTGCAGCGTGATACGAGGCAGGGCGGACCGCCCATCGGGCGACCGGCTGCCCATACGATAGAACGGTAGTTCTTCTTGGGAGTGCGTATCATGGCTAAGCGTAGAGCATTCACCCTGATCGAGCTGCTCGTCGTGATCGCAATCATTGCCCTGCTGATGGCAATCCTGATGCCGGCGCTGGCTCGCGTCAAGGACCAGGCCAGGACGATCGGGTGCCGGGCCAACCTGAGGCAATGGTGCCTGTTCTTCCAGATGTACACCGAACAGCACGACGGCAAGTTCCAGGCGGGCGTTGGCAGCGGGCACACCTATCACTGGATGAATGCGTTGCGGCCGCTCTACAAGAACGACCACGAGATTCGCTGCTGCCCGACGGCCATGAAGCCCATCATCGATGAGAACGGTCTGAGCGCGCCGGTGTGGAATGTGTACTCCGCCTGGGGCCGGTTCTGGGGCGAAGGATACGCGCCGGAAGGGGACTGGGGCAGCTACGGGATCAACGGCTGGGTGGAGAGCCCGCCGGCGGACGTGGCGACGGTGTATGAGGGTTTCGAGACCAAGAACAACTGGCGGACTCCGGGCGTCAAGGGGGCCGCCTACGTGCCTTTGTTCATGGACGCCCTGCGGTTCAACGTTTTCCCGTTGCCCCAGGACAGTCCGCCCCCCATTGCGGACGCGGCGTGGGAGGGGACGCAGCACATGCGGCGTGTCTGCATCGACCGCCATGACGGGGGCACCAATATGGCGTTTCTCGATTGGTCTGTGCGAAAGGTGGGTCTGAAGGAGCTGTGGGTCCTGAAGTGGCATAAGACCTACGACACGCGAGGCCCGTGGACCATGGCCGGGGGTGTTACGCCCAACGAATGGCCGACATGGATGAAACGATATACTGACTTCTGAGACGGTCGCGTCGCGCGCGTCGGACGGTCCGCCTCAGGCGGATTGCGATCGTGCACGTCGTCGTTCGACGGCTCTATCGTTGCGCCTGGAAGACGCGGTAGGAATGGGGCGGCAGGGTGATCTCGAACATGCTGCCGGAGACGCGTTGCCAGGGACTTTGCGGCAGCGGACGGGCGGGGACAGCCTGACCGCCAAGCAGATCCGTCAAGGCGTTGGTCTGATTCTTCGTCCACACCTGCACGTCCACCGGCTCATCGCGGAAGGACTCCACGATGAACGTGCCGTTGTTGTGCGCGAACAGACAGACCTCGGCCGGTCCGTGCAGGCGCACGAACAAATCCCGACACAACGTGTCTCTGATCCGGTTCAGGACCGCCGCCGGCACGTGGTACAGGTCCGTGAAGCTCTCGGGGATGGTCAGCACGTACAGGGTTCCTCCGCCATAGGAGGCCGAGTGCAGCATGGGCCAGCCGTTGGTTTCGTCCAGGGCCGAGACCTCTTCCCATGAGTCGTTGGTCAGGTATTGGATCTGCGGGATGACCATCTCGGCTCCCGCCTCGACGGTGGGGCCCCACCCGGCCCGGAAGTCCTTCACGATGGCCTTGCGGCCGGTGACCTGCATCTCCACGATCGACTCGATGCCCTTGCCCTGCAAGGCGCCGAGCAGGCCGGATGTGATCATCACCTGCTTGCCCTGCATCAGATGCGTCTCGATCTTGCCCACCAGATCGGGGTCGAACTTTGCGGTCTCTGCCAGGAAGACCATGTTCGCGTCCGTCGGAAACTCCGGCGCCAGGTCCATGGGCACGCCGCACATGCCTACGTAGTTGTGCAGGAAGTCCTCGCCGGTGGAGTGACAGGGCTTGTAGCTCCTGACCCCCACCGGGTTGCCGAGCTTGCTCAGGAAACGGTCCACCTGCTCGAAGGTCACGCCCGCCGCCCGGGCGAACATGTTCGGCTGATACGTGCTGCCGTCGGCCAGGCTGATGGACGCCTTCATGGCGTCGAAGTCGAAGCTGGTCTGCCCGTCCTGCCAGGCGGCCCGCAGGTTCGGCGGGACCGGACGTGTGATCTGACGGATGTCGAAGAGCGTGATTTCCGGGGCTTTGGCGAACAGCGTCAGCCAGAGTTGTTCGGCGTAACGGTCCATCGTCGGCAGGCCGCCGGTATCGACCCAGCCGCCGCCGTTGCCGCCGGGCTTGAGGTTCTCGAAGTAGCGGAAGATCAGATAGCCCAGATAGGGCTGGAGGTGCTGGTTGCCGGACGGATCGCGGGTCTCGGTGCCGGTGTAGAGGCCGTCGAACAGGGCCGGTTCTTTCTCCAGGTTGAAGCCCAGGCCCTGGAAATGTTCGTACCAGTTGGGATACTTGATTACGACCTTGACCTTGGGGTTGACCGCCTTGGCGGGCGCGAGGATCAGGCTCCGGGCCGCCTCCTCCATGAGGTCCAGGCGATATTGCGTCCAGGATTTGTCGCCTTTGGCGGCGATGCAGAGCCGGCACCTGCAACTCGTGAAGAAGAAGTCGTCCAGGATCAGCTCGTCGAAGTGGCGCGCCGTATGCTCGACGATCTCTTTGACCTTCTGCCGGTGCTCCGGATTGGTGTAGCAGAAGGTCTCAAACCGGTTGCGCTCGTTGACCGTCAGGGTGATGCCGCCGGCGGTGCGGACCCCGCGCTGCCGGAAATAGGCCTTGGCCTGGTCCAGCGTCTTGTCGTCGACGATCAGCAGATCGCGGTGCGTCTCCAGGTACACCTTGTCCACGTGGACCTGCTTGGTGATGTCCTGCCAGCGTGAATCCAACCAGTTGAGGTCCGCCATCTCCTTGGTCTCGTACGCCCGGCAGTACACCGCTACGGCGAAGTTCTCATAGGCGTTCGCTCCGGGACACCACATCGATGCGAGCAGGATCATCCAGACCGCGTTACGCGTTCTCATCTTGTCGTCTCCGCCATGCCGTCACAATCTCCAGGGGCTGCGTGTGGCGCGGGCCAGCAGGCGCGTGGCCTCCGGGTCGCCGACGAATTCTTCCTTTGCGGGGTCCCATTTCAGCGAGCGTCCGAGTTTGTACGCGAGGATCGTCAGATGTCCCAAAGACGCGCCGCGATGGCCGATCTCCGGAGGGCAGTTCGGCTGGCGCCGCGTGCGAATGCAGTCGAACCAGTTGGCGTGATGATCGTTGTCGCCGATGTTCACCTCACGCGTCGTCAGCTTCAT
>CAZNSM010000006.1:57206-81938 GCA_964575615.1 uncultured Pirellulales bacterium
CGGGGCCGCCCTCGATTGGTCCGCCGGTGCTCATCGACGTGACCCAGCCCCGCTCGCCGACGAAGATGCCGCCGAAGTTGCCTTCCAGCCGGGCGTCTGAGGGCACGGCCTTGTAGACATCTTTCACCATGCCCCAGTGGTCCACCAGGTGCAGGAGCGTGCCGTTGGCGTAGCGGCAGGTGAGCGTCGGGTATTGGCCGGTGCTCGGGTGGATGAACTCGACCGGCCCGCTGTTCTCGGCGCCCAGCGCATACTGAATCACGTCCGCGGCGTGCGAGTGGTACCACGTGACCGCGCCGGCGCCGAAATCATCGTGGAACGCCCAGGGCACCACGCCGGGAATGGGGTTTCGGTGGAAGGCGCTGTTGTACGGCTGCCACGGAGCCGGACCCACCCACAGGTCCCAGTCCAGCCCCTCGGGCGCCGGCTCGGCCGCCAGCGCCGGGCTTACTGGCGCGTACGATCGACCGAAGTTCTCGCCCAGGGGCTGCCAGAGCGTGAATACTGACTTGACCTGGCCCAGCCCGCCGCTTCGCACGAACGCGCAGACCTGGCGAATCGTCGAAATGGAGCGGTACTGCGTCCCGGTCTGGAAGATCCGGCTGTAACGTTGCGCCGTCTGGACCAATCGGCGGCCCTCGCGAACGGTCAGCGAGATCGGTTTTTCGCAGTAGACGTCCTTGCCCGCTTCCATGGCGTGGATCGATTGCATCGCATGCCAGTGGTCCGGCGTGACGATCACGACCGCGTCGATGTCCGGGCGGGCCAGCAGCTCGCGGTAGTCGTTGCAGCTGTCACAGCCGCGATACGTGCCGGCGGGGCGGCGGGCGGCGCAGGCTGCCTCGACGCGCTGCCTGGCTTCGTCGCGGCGCACCGCGTCCACGTCGCAGACGGCCAGCACCCGGATCTCCGAGTCGCCGGCCAGCCGGTGCAGATGGCCCTGGCCCATGCACCCGTGCCCGATCAGACCCACGGTGATCCGCTCACTCGGCGCGGCGTTGCCTTCCGCACTCCACACCGAGGAGGGGACCACCCAGGGGATGGCAACGGCGCCCGAAAGGGCCGCGGTGCGCGCCATGAAGCTGCGTCGCGTGCAACGATTGCGATGTGTCCTTTGTGTCATACTTTTTCTCCCTGCGCCAGACGCACGCTTGCTTCGTTGAAGGACGCGATGTCCTGAATCCACTCATTTCCGGTGCGGCCTCTGTCGCGGCCGAATTCGACGGTGAAGATGGTGGGCAGGGGCCCGGAGGACTTGACGCGGGCCAGAAGAGGCGCCATGGCGGTGCTGCCGGCCAGGCCATCCAATGTCACAACCTTGGGCGACTCTTCCATCGCGAGACTTCCTGTCTCGGCGGCGACCGCCTCGCAGCCCATTGTCCTGGCGAATGCGACGATTCTGTCGCGGTCGGCCTGGCTCGGCGGCTCGGAATCCACGTGATAGGTCAGCAGGCGGACGCCGGCGGCGTCCAGCTTCAGACGAACCTGCCTGCGCTCGTCGCTGCTGAGCCGGTCGTCGAACGCCTTGGGGATATCGTCGCTGACCTGCTGGCGGTTGCGGCCGCCGACGTATAGCAGACCGTGTTCGGCGGCCTTGTCAATCAGTTCGAAGAGTCGTAGGGGCGAATGACTACTCGCCCGTTCCCCGGATGCTGGCGGCACGAGGGCCAGACGCCAGCCGAGTCGCTCCTGGGCGCGGACGGCGGGGGTAAGCTTGGCGCTGGGCGTCGTCGGGGCCGGCAGGTCGCCGAGGGCGAACTGGGTGGCTGCCAGGTAGAACCGCAGCATCTTCGCGTCCCAGAAGACCGAAGGGTGGTGCGCGATGGTGCAATAGAAGACGCGTCCGCGTCCGTACTGGCGCACCCAGGCCAGCGCGTAATCGTTGTCGGTCCGCACGACGGCCCCGTAGGACGGTTGCTGTTGCATGTCGGTCCTGGCCGTGTCGATGCTCATGAGCACGCGAAGGCGGTGGCGCGAGTACGGCTCGTGGACGCGGAAGAACTCGTCGCGGTAGTCGTAGTCCTGCCCGCCGAAGACCTGGTTCACCGGGTGGGTCGGATCGTCCAGCTTGATGAAGACGTGCTCGTTGTTGGCCTTGTGATTGGCGCCGCGGGCGCCGAGCATGATGCCGAACTCAGGCCAGTCCTCGATCGCGCCGGGCCACTTCGTGAAGGCAACGGATGTGCCGTGAACGCCCATCAACCCGCCGCCACTGTAGACGAACTCGACCAGGCTTTGCCTCAAGGCGGGGTCCTCGAAGCAGTTGCCCACGGTGTTGTTGAAGAAGACCGCGTCGAATTGTCGCAGACTGGCCGGCTCGAATATGGCCGGGTCCCTGCTGACCACCGTTTCGAACGCGCCGGTCCTCTTGCCCATGAGTGTGAACGCGGTGTTTGCGGTGGGGATGGAGGCGTGGCCGCCATAGTTGACGTTGAGGTCGAAGATCAGCAGCTTGCGCGGTCGGCGTGGCACGGCGGGCGCCTCGGCGGGGATGGCCTGCTCGATGCGCTGCAACTCCTGCGAATCCTCCGACGCCTGCGCTTGGGCCATTTCGCCTATGGCGGACCCGAGCAAGGGCGCGGCGACGATGCCGCCGGTGTGCCGGAGGAACATCCGTCGCGTCACGATGGATCTGAACATGGTCCCTTCCTTCATCTTGTGTCTCCCATCAGTCGGCCGCTTGTAGGGGCGAATAATCATTCGCCCCCTATCACTGCGAACGCCAGTGTAGCGGCCGGTGGCGAGATGAGCAATGGAGTATATCGGGGTTGCGGTTGCCACGTGAGAGAATCGTGTTTCAATCGGCGGTTTGGATCTCGTATAATCCTGACCGACGCTGGACAGTTCGCAGTTCTCAGTTGCCAGTTGGCAGTGGGCTGGGAACTGACAACTGGCAACTGAGAACTGCGATTGGGGATTGGCTATGCGAGCGAGGACCTTGGTTTGTTGCGTGGGCGTGCTGGCCTTTGGATTGTGGCCGGCCGCCGGAGCGAGGGCGGCCGAAGTCGAATACCTGGGCGATGTGCCCGAGCGCATTGCCAGTCACACTCAGTCCTGGGGTGAGCTGGGGCTGAACACGGCCGCCTACGACCCTGGTGTCCGTCCGGACAAGGCCGGCGATCCTCTGCGGATCGGCGATCGACAGTTCGCCAGAGGCCTGGGACATCACGCGAACGGCACGCTAATCGTGCTGCTCGACGGCGAGTTCTCCTGGTTTGACGCCGAGGTCGGTTTGCAGCCGTGCGGCGCCGGCGGCGGAAGCGTCGTCTTCCGTGTGTTCGTGGATGGCGAGATGTGTTTCGACAGCGGGATTCTCCGCCCGGCAGACGGCGCCAAGACGGTGCATGTGAACGTCGAAGGGGCACAGGAGCTTCGACTGGATGCGGGCGACGGCGGCGACGGGATCACCTGCGACATGGCGAACTGGGCCGATGCCCGGCTCACGCGTTCCGATGTCGCGATCGTCGCGCGGATGCCCGGGGTGGACATGGCCCGTTTCGCACGGGTGGTGACCTGGGACCCGGACCGCAAAGACGGCTGCCGAGCTAATCGACTCCAGGAGTTCGCCGCAGAAGACCTGTTCCTCGAAACCGATCTGGTCCGCGAGGCCGACGGCTGCTATGCGATACCGACCGGAGCGGGTGGCCACGGTTGCATCGGTCTCCAGTGGCTGAACTGGCGTGCGCTGCGGGAAGTGCGCTTGCGTTTGTCGAAGCCTGCCGCTCCGTCTGCCATCGCTGAGGTCCGCGTGGAGGGCTGGTTCGGCGAGTCCGCCTGGCAGGGGCAATGGAAGCCGCTGAGCGGCGACTTCGTCGCCGATGGCAGCGACGTGGTTTGCCGATTGTCCATGCGATCGCCCGAAGGTGACCGTCTTCTGACGCGGAAGGTCCGTTGGATTCTGCCGCCGGCGGCGGCCTCGTGGCGCGTGCGTGACCTGGCCGCGTTCACGCGAACCCGCTGGGACACGGCGCGCCTGCTGGTGCAAGCCGAGTCCACTGTGGCTGCGGCTCCCGTGGGGATTGCTATCTGCAACGGAGAATTTCTCGGGCCGGTCGAGCCGGGAGTAACCTTGTCCAGTCCTCTGCATTTGGAGGTTCGATTCGCACGACCCTCCTCTCTGAATGCGGATCGGACGGTGATTCAGTTTCGATTGCCGACGGGGGCGTTTGGCGTGGCGGTCGAAGATGTGCTCGCGAACGAATGCGTCCATCTGCCCGATCACGGTCTGTTCGTGACGCGGGATCCAGCGCCGATCAGTCCGGCCGACTATCGCCGGAAGGTAGATGCCCGGCGGACGATCCTCGAAGAAGTGCGGATGCGGCCGGACCAGACGCTGGCCCAGGCGATGGCGCGGACCCACAACCCGCTCCAGAGCGAAGGCCCGGTGATGTTGTCGCTGGCCTGCGACAACACGAAGTATGTCCTGGAGCGGGACGGGACGCTGCGTTTCCAGGCGGCCGCCGGCGAGGGCGGAGATTGGTTCGCCTCCGCCGGGAGGATGCAACTGCGATGGGGATCGGGCCAGGCCGACAGGGGGGCTCGAAGGCTGGAAGGGGGCTGGCTTCCCATCCCGGTCATCACCACGGAACGTGACGGGATCGTCTGCACGCAGCGCGTATTCGTTGCGCCCATAGACGATCCCGGCAGCGATCCGGCTCGTCTGAACCGTCGCGCCGTCTGCGTAGCCGAGTTCACCTGGAACAATCTTCGAGACGATGCCTCGCCCGTGTCGGCCGGCCTCGATATCATGCTCGACAATCGAAGAGAGCGGCCGGTGGGGCTTACGCCAATCGAGGGCGGCTTCCGGCTCGAAGCCGACGGTGGCGTGTTGGGGTCGGTCGCCGTCGCCTCATCGAGCGATCTGAAGCTGCACGTCTCGGACGGTCGCCTCCAATCGGCCGGCACGCTGCCGCCCGGCGGAAGCGCGGGCCTCGTGGCAATCCTTCAGCCTCCTGCCGGCGATCTTGCGACCGTTGGGACCGTCTCCGAGCTGCGCCGCGATGTGGAGTCGTACTGGCAGGCCGTTCTGGCGCCCGCCATGCAAATCGACACGCCCGATCCGTTCATCAACGATCTCGTTCGTTCTTCGCAGGTGCGCTGTTTGATCGCCGCGCGCAACGAGGCCGACGGCGCCCACGTGGCGCCCTGGATCGCCGCGATGGCGTACGGTCCGTACGAGAGCGAAGCGCACTCCGTGATTCGCGGCATGGATTTCCTGGGCCACAGCGAGTTCGCTCGACGCGGGCTGGAGTTCTTCATCCACCGCTACAACGCCGACGGCTTCCTGACCACCGGCTACACGACCTTCGGCACCGCGTGGCACCTCTGGACGCTGGCGCAGCACTGCGAGCTCACGGGCGACTCGGTCTGGCTCCAGACGCATGCGTCCGAGATTGCGCGCGTGGGGGACTGGATCACTCGGCAATTGGCCAAGACCAGGGTGCTCGATGCGCGAGGGCAGCGTGTGCCGGAATATGGTCTGATGCCTCCCGGCGTAATGGCCGACTGGAATGCGTTTGCCTGTCACTTCTGCATGAACGCCTATTACCATGCGGCGCTTCGTGACATCGGAGCTGTGCTGGGGGACATCGGCCACCCGCAGGCGGCAGTCTTTCTGCAGCAGGCGGAAGAGCTGCGCAACTGCCTGATCGCGGCCTATCGCTGGACCCAGGCGCAGTCACCGGCTCTGCCGCTGCGCAACGGCGCCTGGATTCCGCATTACCCGTCGCAGGTGCACAGCCCCGGACTGCTCGCCGATTTCTTCCCCGGCCAGGACTTCGGCCGCACGTGGGCGTATGACGTGGAACTGGGGGCGCATCAGTTGGTTCCGGCCGGCGTGTTCGACCCAAAAGATCGCGAGGTCGCACGCATGATGGACCACATGGAAGATGTCCATTTCCTCGGAAGCGGATGGTTCGACTATCCCGCCGATCGCAACCGGCAGGATTGGTTTAACTTGGGCGGGTTCTCCAAGGTCCAACCGTATTACGCCCGCAACGCGGAGGTCTACGCGCTGCGGGATGACGTCAAGCCCTTCCTCCGAACGTACTTCAACTCCATCGCTTCGCTGGTGAACCCGGAGGTGATGACCTTCTGGGAGCACTTCCGGCATAGCGGCGCATGGGACAAGACGCACGAGACCGGGTACTTCCTCTACCAGACGCGCCAGATGCTGGTCATGGAGCGCGGCCGGACGCTGTGGCTGGCGCCGTTGATCCCGATGCAGTGGCTGCAAAACGGCAGGGAGTTGATCGCCAGCAATTGCCCGACGCGCTTCGGGCCGGTCAGCTACCGGATCTCATCGCAGGTGGACGCCGGGCGCATCGAGGTTTTCGTGACGACGCCTCAGCGTGAAAGGCCCGAGGCGATCGTGATTCGATTGCGCCACCCCGACGGCCGCCGGCTCGACCGCGTCGAGGTCAACGGACGTCCGCACGATCGGTTCGACGCGGAGTCGGAGACCATTACGCTGCCGCCGGACCTCGATGCGTTGACGGTCATCGCACATTACCGATGAGTTGCCAGCAGTCAGATTGGAGCGCAGCGGTACGTCAAAGGAGTATCTGCATGAAACTGAATGGGGCCAACAAGCGGTTCTTGCTCTCTCTTGGAGCATTGTTCTCGTTGCTCGCCGCTGTCGTCACGCATGGGGCGGAGTCGAGTTCCACGACGGTTCACATGGCCAGGCCCATGCCGGCCGACGAAGCACCGGGGGCTCGTCCCTATGAAATGGTCCGGGCCAATCGCCGGCCGCCGGACACACCGCTGGTCGATTTCGACTCGCTCGAAGGTTGGCAAGTCGAGTGTAGCAGTGGAGCTGTCGCCGATCTGATTGGCTCGCAGAGGCAGCGGGTGTGGGACTCGCCCGTGGCCCGGCTGGTCTATCGGGGCACATCGAACGCCAGCACAGTGGTCCTGCGACCGCCGGCGCCGGTGGCGATCCCGGATGACGTCTCGGCGACTACGATCTGGGTCTATGGAAACAACTGGTCGTGGGCGCCCGAGCCGGGGACGCCGCGAACGACTGTCACGCTGGTGGTTCTCGACCGGGACAACGCAGAGCTGACGCTCGATCTCGCCCAGGTGGCCTGGAAGGAATGGTGGCTGATCCACAGGGTGCTGCCGCCCGGCTGGCTCGACAGGAGGCCGCTGCGTTTCGCCGGACTGCGGATCACCGGCGGCTCCAACACAGACGACCGCGAGCTTTTCTTCGAGGACCTGGTGTTCTTCAAAGAGAGTCCTGCTCCGCTTTCATTCGAACCGCGGCCGAAGCGCGGCATCGACCCCTTTCCTGGCCAGTCACCCGGCGTCAACACCGGTCCGGGCCGGCTGCCTTTTCCCACACGCGAGCAGACCATTCTGCCCGACAACTTCGCGACGGACTTCGCGGTGAACCTGGAGGAGGAGGGCGAGGGCTGGCGGTTCACCTACCAGGACGACGAGGTACAATTGGCGTATGAGGTCACACCAGGAGCCGGATTCTGGGAGCCGGTTGTTGTCACGCTGTCCGTAGGGGCAAGTAATCATTCGCCCCTACTGGTGGCCAGGGCCATGACAGGGGCGGGGCTGAAGTTCATCGCCGAGCCGCAGAATGTCCGGCTGATCGAGGTTCGTAGTGTGCCCGTGAGGGCATCTGAAGGGAACGCCTCACGGCGTCACTACGAACAACTGGAGGCCTCCTGGCAGGCGAGGGTCAACGGGACCGATGTGACGATCCACTCCACGGTGCGTCTCTGGCAGAAAAGCTTGGTGGTGGATTGCATCTGTACGGGCGGACTGGCGACTGAGCTTTCCTACGGCCGGATCGAGCGCGTCGAGAAGCCGGAACTGCTGATGCTGCCTTTCATGAACTACGGAGGCCACCACCTGAACGTCCTGATGTCTAAGGGCGCGGTCCCGTATTTCGCCTCGGTCTGGATGGACTGGTACCGTTCGAATGCCTCGGCGCCGTACGCAGTCGATAAGATCGACGGCGACAAGGTTCAGCTCAACGGCGGCGTGCGATACATCCCCAAGACCGATGGACAACGCAACGACCTCTACGAGAGGTTCTTCGTCACCTTTTCGCCCGTCTTCGAAGAGACGCTGGCGACGATCGACAACCCGCCCGCCAAACGCGGTCGCGAGGCCGCCACGCGCCTATGGCAGGAGAGCTGGGGGCCGCAGGACTACCGGAGCGAGCACGAGCGGTCGAAGAGACTGCGCGCCTGCGGCATCGAGATGCTGACGCAATGCAACCACGAGATCACCTGGCGCGACAGCGGCGAGAGCTTCACCTTCCGCGAGATGGCGGCGCCGGGCAAGGGCGGCGACGAGGCGCTGCAGAAGTACGTGGCCGCGCAGCGTTCGCTGGGCTGGCGGTCGGGCCTTTACACGAACTACACCGACTTTGCGCCGGTGAACGCCCACTGGGACACGGACCGCGTGATGCGCAGCCCCGACGGCAACCTGGTCAGGGCCTGGGCGCGATGCTACTCGCCCAAGGCGCTCTTTGCCGTGGAGATGGACCGCCGGCTCGCTCCGCTGATCCAGGCCAAGTTCAACACGAATGCCGCGTACACCGATGTCCACACGTCGGTGAGCCCGTGGGATCGGACGGACTTCGATGCCCGCGTGCCCGGCGCCGGAACGTTCGCCGCGACCTTCTACGCCTATGGCGAGCTGCTGCTGCACGATCAGGACGTCTACGACGGCCACTGCTGGTCGGAGGGCCATCACCAGTGGCTCTACGCGGGCCTGTGCGTGGGCAACTATGGCCTGACCTACAGCGGTCTGCGGCTGTGGGAGTGTCCCTATCTGCCTCACTTCGACCTGCTGAAGATGCACCCGCTGTCGGTCGACATCGGCGTGCCCTGGACGGGCCAGTTCTTCAGCGGCAAGGAAGGCTGGAACAAGCCGGAGAATATCGTTGCCAGCATCGACCAGTTCCTGGCGGCGACGATCGCCTACGGCCACATCGGCTGGCTGGTGGAGGAAGCCCACGGTATTCGCCAGACCTGCCGGTCGTACTACATGCTCCGGCCGCTGCAATCGCGGTACGCCATGCTCAAGCCGCGGGAGATTCGCTACGGCACGGATCATGGACTGGTCAACTCCTCGGAGGCCTTCCAGAGCGGCGACTGGCGAAAGTCGAAAATCTTCATTCACTATCCGAACGGCCTGCGCGTCTGGGTCAACGGCAACGCGACCGAGCCGTGGCAGCTTGCGGATGTGGGATACGATCTGCCGCCGTTCGGCTGGCTCGCTCTGGGGGCGGACGGCTTCATCGAGTGCTCGGCCTTGCTCGATGGGCAACGCTACGACCGCGCCAGTTCGCCGGATTGCATCTTCCTCGACGGCCGGGGCGCCTGGCGGCGTTTCGACGGGGTCGCGACTTCCGGCAGCGTTGCCGTCCGTCGTGCGAAAGAGGGCGCAGGCATTTCCGTGACTCTCATCGAAAGCGTCGAGCGTCTCGTGATCGGCAGGCCGTTCGTAGGGGCGAATGATTATTCGCCCCTACTTGGTCCGGACGATGTGCGGACAGCGATTGCCGCCCTCGTGGACAGGCCGGCGATCATGGTGGCCGCCTATGACCAGAACGGCCAGAGAACCGGCGACGCCGAAATCCGAAGAACGGACTCCGAATGGGAAATCGTGCCGCCGGCGACCGCCGTCCGGCTGGATATCACCGCAAGCCTGTAGGGGCGAATAATCATTCGCCCCCACCTGGTGGATGTATATGCTGACGTCACGCACCCTTATCTGCATCGCGTATCTGACAATGGCGTGCCGGGTGGCAGCCTCAAGCGAAGCTTGGGGATGGAGTCCTCTCGAAACCATCCCCAATCCACCTGCGGCGGATGAGGCTGGCACACGCGTCCAACCGACATGGGACATTTCTACGGCGTACAGGGAGGTCACCGCGACGCGCGAGCGCGTCTGTATCAATGGTCTCTGGCGTTGGCAACCGGTACAGACGGATTCCGAGTCCGCCGCAGGCCTGCCACAGGCCGATTGGGGCTACTTCAAGGTCCCAGGGTGCTGGCCCGGGATCACCGACTACATGCAGAAGGACGGCCAGACGGTGTACGCCCACCCGAGCTGGCGGAACCTCGCCCTGCGCGACGTGACCGCCGCCTGGTACGAACGGGAGATCACGGTTCCGGCCTCCTGGGCCGGCCGGCGCATCTTGCTCTGTCTCGAGTATCTGAATTCGTACGCGGCGATCTACGTGGATGGTGACAAGGCGGGCGAGGCGCGATTCCCGGGGGCCGACGTCGATCTGACGGCCTTCTGTCGTCCGGGCCGGACGCATCGGCTCAGTCTCCTCGTCGTCGCCATGCCGCTCCAAGGCGTGATGCTCTCCTATGCCGACACCGCCGCGGCGCGCGAGGTCAAGGGAACCGTGGCGAGACGGGGATTGTGCGGCGACGTCTACCTGATCGGCATACCGGCCGGACCGCGCATCACCGATGCGCGAGTGGCCACGTCGGTCCGCCGGCAGGAGATTTCGTGCGATCTGGCCCTGGAAGGACTTGATGCCCAGGGCGAATACGCCGTCGGCGTTCGGATCCTCGACCGAGGCCGCGTCGTGAAGGAATTCACAGGTCGCCCGTTCCGGGCAAGCGACATCCACGAAGGCCGCATCACGTGCACAGACAAGTGGATGCCGGAGAAGCTCTGGGATCTCCACACGCCGCAGAACACGTATGACGCGGAGGTCTCCCTTCTCGACGTGCATGGCCAAGTGCTCGACACGCACTGGCCCATCCGCTTCGGATTCCGCCAGATGTGGATCGAGGGCCGTGATTTCTACCTCAACGGCACGCGCATCTTCCTTTCGGCGGTGCCGCTGGACAACGCCCAGGTCGGCGCCGCGTGGGCCACCTACGAGGCGGCCCGCGAGAGTCTGGAGCGGCTCAAGAGCTTCGGCATCAACTTCGTCTACACACACAATTACGGTTGCGAGCCCGGCTCCCACCTGAGCTTCGCCGAGATTCTTCGAGCCGCCGATGACACCGGGATGCTCGTTTCGTTCTCGCAGCCGCACTTCAGCCATTACGATTGGCAGGGGCCCGACGCCGATCGCAGCAACGGCTACGCCCGGCACGCCGAGTTCTATGTTCGAGCCGCCCAGAATCACCCGTCCGTCGTGATGTACTCCATGAGTCACAACGCGACGGGTTACAGCGAGGACATGAATCCCGACATGATCGACGGCCTTCAGGACGCCCGCGACAACTGGGCGCTGCGAAACGTGAAACTCGCCACCCGGGCCGAGGCCATTGTCCGGACACTGGACCCATCTCGCATCGTCTATCACCACGCCTCGGGCAACTTGGGCTCAATGCACGCGATCAACTTCTATCCGAACTTCGTTCCCGTACAGGAGATGTCGGACTGGTTCGAGCATTGGGCGACGCAGGGCGTCAAGCCGGTCTTCCTGTGCGAGTACGGTACGCCGTTCACCTGGGACTGGGCGATGTACCGCGGCTGGTACGAAGGCAAGAGAGAATTCGGCAGCGCCGTCGTGCCGTGGGAGTTCTGCCTGGCCGAATGGAACGCCCAGTTCCTCGGCGACCGCGCCTTTGCGATCAGCGAAATGGAGAAGCGGAACCTGCGCTGGGAGGCCGCGCAGTTCCGCGCCGGCAGGCTCTGGCATCGCTGGGACTATCCTCACCAGTTGGGCTCGACCGATTTTCCCGAGCGCGAACCGGTGTTCAATCTCTACCTCGCGGACAACTGGCGAGCCTTCCGCGCCTGGGGTGTCTCGGCCGTCTCGCCCTGGGAGCATCACATCCTGTTCAAGCTTCGTCCCGGCGTAGACAGGAACGGGCGCGAAGAACTCAAGGTGGATTGGCGCGGCCTGCAACGGCCCGGATTCAGTCCCGACTATCGCGAGCAGCGTTACGAACGGATGGACCTGGCGTATGAACGCGCGGACTGGGTTCCCACCGGCGCCGGCAACGCCATCCTGCGTGACAACCAGCCCCTCCTGGCCTACATCGCCGGTAAAGCGGGTTCATTCACCAGCAAGGACCACAATTTCACTGCCGGCCAGACGGTGGAGAAGCAGTTGATCGTGATCAACAACTCGCGGCAGCCGGTTCGTTGCGCGTGCTCGTGGCGTGTCGAGTTGTCTGAGCCGGTCGTCGGCAGCGAAGAGGTCGCCGTCGAAACGGGTCAGCAGGCGAGCGTAGCGATACGCTTTGTCATCCCGATGGGCGCGAAACCCGGCTCGTACGAAATGATTGCCAGAGCCGCGTTCAGTGATGGTCAGTCCCTGGAGGACACCTTCACGATCCACGTCGTTCCACGTCCGGCGCCGGTGCGCGACGGGGTCAAGGTCGCGATCTTCGACCCCCGGGGCGAGACGGCGCAATTGCTGGAAGATATGGGTTTGTCCTGCGAACGTGTGGAGGCGAGCGTTGATCTTCGTTCGTATGAGATGCTCGTTGTGGGCAAGGCGGCCTTGACGGTGGACGGCACGGCGCCGGACATCGGCCGGGTGCGGGATGGGCTCAGAGTGGTTGTGTTCGAGCAGACGCCGGAGGTGCTGGAGAAGCGGTTCGGTTTCCGCGTGGCTGAGTACGGGCTGCGGAACGTCTTTCCGCGCGTGCCGGATCATCCCGTCCTGGCCGGACTTGAAGTCGAGAACTTGCGCGACTGGCGAGGCGAAGCGACTACTATCCCGCCTCGATTGAAGTACGAACGCTCCGCCAAGTTCAACGGCGCGCCGGCTGTTACGTGGTGCGGCCTTACGGTGACGCGCGCGTGGCGATGTGGCAATCGGGGAAGCGTTGCGTCGGTCCTCATCGAGAAACCCGCGTGCGGTGATTTCCTGCCCATCGTGGACGGCGGATTCAGTCTCCAGTACAGCCCGCTGTTGGAGCATCGCGAGGGCAAGGGGATGGTGCTGTTCTGCCAGATGGACGTGACCGGGCGCACCGAGACGGAGCCGGCGGCGGAGACTCTCGTCTCCAACCTCCTACGGTACGTCGGCGATTGGAGGCCTGTGGCGACGCGCAAGGCATTCTATGCCGGTGCGCCTGCCGGCCGCGAACACCTCGAAGCGGCAGGGTTTCCCTTTCATACCTACGATGGCGGCGAGATCCCCGCAGACTCCGTTCTGATCCTCGGGCCTGATAGCGAAGCCCTCTTCGCTCATAAAGACGCGATCGGCGCGTTCCTGGCGTCGGGCGGACGCGTGCTGGCCGTCGGTTTGGAGCCGGAGGATGTCGACGCCGTATTGCCTGTCCGCGTCACCATGAGGCAGGCCGAACACATCAATGCCTTCTTCGATCCTGCGACGATGGACTCGCCACTGGCCGGGATTGGGCCGGCGGACGTGCACAGCCGCGACCCACGGACGCTTGCGCTCGTCTCGGGAGGCGCCGAGCCAGTCGGCGATGGCGTGCTGGCGGTCGCATCGGGAGGAAAGGTTGTTTTCTGTCAGCTCGTTCCGTGGCAATTCGAGTACCGCAGCAACTTCGGGCTCAAGCGGACCTTCCGGCGAACCAGTTTCCTTGTCACGCGGCTTCTGGCTAACCTCGGTACGTTGGCGCCGACTCCGTTGCTCGGGCGATTCTCTCGCCCGGTCAAGCCAGACGAGCCGGGCCGATGGCTTCAGGGTCTTTATCTGGACGAACCGCAGGAGTGGGACGATCCCTACCGGTTCTTCCGCTGGTGACCAGGTACGGGCGAATAATCATTCGCCCCTACAGGTTTCAGATCGGCCACCGGCGAGCATGCGTCATGTGGTATAATAGTAGGGGCGAATAATCATTCGCCCCTACGTGACGGAAATGTGTGCTGCACATGCTGCGGAGGCGGTTGATGGCTGAATGCCACGAGAAGCCCGGTTTGCGAGGTATTGTGGCCCTGTTCCTGGGGCTGGCGCTTCAACTGTGCGCGCCGTGTGCGCTGTTGGCCGACAGCGTGGTCGTCATCAACGAGATCATGTTCCATCCGCGTGCCGGGGAGCCGGAATGGATCGAGCTGTACAACCAGATGGGAACGCTCGTGGACCTGTCGGGCTGGTCTCTTACAGGTGCGGTCGAGTACACCTTTCCGGCTGGAACGATCCTTGCGCCCGACTCCTATGTGGTCGTGGCGTCCGCCGCAGGCGGACTGGAGATGACAGCCTCGCTGGTCCTGGGACCATTTGACGGGAAGCTCTCCAACGCGGGGGAGGAGATTCGGCTGCTCAACAACAGCGGTCGCCTGATGAATCGCGTGCGATATGACGACGGGGGAGACTGGCCCGTAGCAGCGGACGGCTCCGGCTGCACCCTGGCCAAGATCGACCCTACGCGCGAAAGCGATGCTTCATCGAACTGGACCTGGAGCGACCGGATCGGCGGCACGCCGAACGCGCCCAACTTCAGTCCGCCTGTGGCGGACGAGCCGTTGCCGTCCGCCGCAGGCGGACTGCGTCTCAACGAGGTCTGTCCGGCCGGCCAGTCCGACTTTTTTGTGGAGATCGTCAACGTAGGAGCCGAGTCGGCCGGCATGGCGGATGTATGGCTCGAAGTGCAAGGTTCCCGGGATTTCAGGTACGGATTCGCGGATGAAGCCCTGGGGCCAGGCCAGTACATGACCCTCGCAGCGGGCGATCTGGGATTCGTGCCGCAACCGGGCGACCGGCTCTTTCTCGGCCGGGGCGACGATCGGGTCTGCGACGCCGTGCGGGTCGGTGACACCGTGACAGGCCGACATCCCGCCGGCACGGGGCCGTGGCTCTTTTCCTCGCTTGCCACTCCCGGACAGCCCAACGAGGTCGATCTGTGTACGGATATCGTGATCAACGAGATCATGTATCACCCGTTGGCTCTGCCTGTGGTGGACACCGCGCAGGGCCTGCTGCTGTTCGACGAGAACGCGACTGTGAAGGTCCTCGTCCCGCAGGACGACCGCCTCGGGCGGCGATGGACTGGCGGCTTCGAGCCGTTCGACGACGGCGCCTGGATTCAGGGTGTGGGAACAGGAGTCGGCTACGAGGCCAGTTCGGGATACGAGCCTTACATCGACGTAGATGTCCGAGCCGAGATGTACGGCCGCCGCAACACGGTCTACGTCCGCATCCCCTTCGAGGTTGTCGATCCCCGTGCCCTTGCGACGCTGACGCTCAACATCCGATACGACGATGGCTTTCTGGCCTTTCTTAACGGTACGCTAATCGCCGGCGCCAACATGTCCGGGTCGGAGGCGTGGGACGACCCGGCCGCCGCCTCGAACGACGATCTGGCGGCGGTGAGCTACCAGGGTTTCGATGTGTCGGATCACCTTGACGAACTGAAGGCGGGCGTCAACATCCTGGCGATTGAGGGCCATAATATCGGCCTGACCAGTTCCGATCTGCTGTTTCAAGCCACGTTGGAGGCGACCGTGGCCGAGTCTTCCGGCGACCAGGAGCAGGATGGCGAATCGAAGACCTGGGTCGAACTCTACAACCGAGGGACGGCCACGGTCGATCTGTCCGGCTGGAGCTTCGACAAAGGGATCACGTACACATTCCCCGAAGGAACGTCTCTGCCCGCGGGCGGGTATCTGGTCGTGGCGCGCAATCGAGCGTACCTGGCCGCCAAGTTTCCGGATGCTGCTATCGTGGGAGACTTTCAGGGGCGTCTGGCCAATGGCGGCGAGGAGCTCAGACTCCTGGACGCCCGAGGCAATCCCGTCGATCGCCTGCGATACTATGATGGGGGGACCTGGCCCGAGGCCGCCGACGGCGGCGGCAGCAGCCTGGAGCTGCGCGACCCGTGGGCGGACAACGACTGTGGCGCCGCTTGGGCCGCCAGCGACGAATCGCTTCGTTCGAGTTGGCAGACGATCTCCTATCGTGAAACCGTGCAGGCCAGTTCCGTGGGCAATGACAGCCTCTATCACGAGTTCGTCATGGGACTGCTGGACGTCGGCGAGATCTTGATCGACGACATTCACGTGGTCGAAGATCCGGGCGGCGCCGCGCAGGAGCGGCTTGCGAACGGCGATTTCTCACACGGGCTCGATCACTGGAGGATCGTGGGCAACCATCGCCACAGCACGATCGAGACCGATCCGAGCGATGGAACGAATCCGGTCCTGCGTCTGGTGGCGACCGGGCCTACCGAACACATGCACAACCATGCGGAGACGACGTTCGCCAACGGCGTGCGGATCAACAACGGGCGCGAGGTGGAGATTCGGTTCCGGGCCAAATGGATCAGTGGTTCGCCGCTGCTGCACACGCGATTGTTTTTCAACCGGCTGGCGCGGACTACGATTCTGGCGGTGCCCTCGTCCTCGGGCACGCCAGGACGTGTGAATTCGTGCCGGCAGCCGAACATCGGTCCGACCATGACGGCGCTTCGCCACAGCCCGCCGGTTCCTCTGCCCGATCAGACGGTGGAAGTCGCCGTCAGGGCCACCGATCCGGACGGGGTCGAGAAGGTCACGTTGTGGTATCGGCCGGACAACGGGACATGGCAAGCCACGGAGATGAGCGGGCAGGAGGATCGCTTCACCGCCGTTATCCCGCCGCACGCGAGCCACGCCCTCGTGCAGTTCTACGTCGAAGCGCAGGACGGACGCGGATTCGTCGCATTCTGCCCGGCCGCAGGCCCGGAGTCCTTTGCCCAGTATCGGGTCTTGCAGATCGATCTGGCCGCAGGCAGGCCGTCCCAACCTCCACAGGCGAGCGGTCCGTTTGCTCCCCGAACCACGGGCGTGTTCAACTACCGCATCGTTATGCGCGACGCGGAGCGCGACTTCTTGTACGAGCCCACCAACCGCATGAGCAACGAGCACCTTGGGGCCACGCTGATCGTCAACGAGCAGGATGTGTACTACGACGTGGGCGTGCATCTGAAGGGAAGCGAGCACGGCCGGCCCAAAGACCCGCGCATCGGCTTTCATCTGCGTTTCAATCCTGAGAAGCTGTTTCGAGGCGTGCATCGCACGATCGGGTTCGACCGATCCGACGGCCAGCAGGTGGGGCAGCGCGAGATGCTCCAGCATGTCGCGATGAATCGTTTCGGCGGATTCTCCAAATACCATGACCTGGGCTACCTCATCGCCCCCCGACAGCAGCAGTGCAGTGGCGTCGAGGTGCAATTGGCGCGCTACGGCCCCGTCTATTGTGAAGAGGCTTATGGCGAGCAAGGTGGCGCCGGCACCGTGTACGAGTACGAGCTTGTCTACACGCTGGCCGAGACGGTGGGCAACGATCCGGAGGGACTGAAGATCCCGCAGGAGGGCGGCGGCGTCTACGGACGCAGTGTCACGGACTACCTGGGCACCGACAAGGAGAAATACCGCTGGCACTTTCTGATCAAGAACAACCGGGACCTGGACGACTATGAGCCCGTAATCCGGCTGACGCAGGCCTTGGGCCTGGGCCAGACGGCGTTCGAATCATCCATCGCCGAGACGATTGACGTCGAGCAGTGGCTCCAGGCCTTCGCGGTGGGCTCGACGTTCGGCATCACGGACAACTGGATCAGCAACTCCAGTCACAATGCGATGTTCTACTTTCGTCCCACCGACGGTCGATTCGCGTACTTTCCCCATGACCTGGACTACTACAATGCGAACCAGGCCCTGGAGAGCAACAGTGTGCTGAGCAAGCTCCTGCGAAAGCCTGCGTGGGCACATGCCTTCTACGGAAACGTCTACGACTTCCTTCAGGTCAGCTTCAACAGGGTGTACCTGTCTGCCTGGGCCGATCACTTCGCGCAACTGCTGCCGGAACAGGCATGGTCGAGCTGGCTGGCTCACATCGACCAGCGGTACGAGCGGGTGATGAACCAGGTCCTGGCCAGAGCGGGAAATCCCATCCCGTTTGAGATCACCGCGCCGTCGGCGAAGGAGGTGGCGGCGTCCTCTGTGGCGATACGCGGTCGCGCGTGGATCCACGTCCAGCGGATCGACGTGGTGGAGACAAGCCAGGCCTTGGCTCTGGAGTGGCTGGATCTGACCACGTGGGAGACCCGCCTGCCCGACGACTTGGCGCCCGGCGTGTATACTCTGGGCGCCTACAACAGCTTGGGCACGCTCCTGGCGACCGACACGATCACGCTGATGCCGCGGCAGTGACTCGACGCTTCTGCCGGCGGTTCGCGACAGATCGGGACTTGACTTCTGGGACGAACCGGTCAGAATATGCATTAGGAGTGTTTCACCGTGGCCGGGGCCTCGGGTGTCCTCGAAACCTGGTCACGTGGGAGGAGGTTGTCTGCAAGTGTAGTATCTCGATGCACTTGCGAGAGAAAGAAGCGGCCCTCCCGTTCGCCACAGGACGGTCGGAGTACGGCTGGAGGCGGTCTCACGGAAGCGACGACGGCGCGCCTCGATTTCGAGGCAGTTTCGCCATACGATCCGCCGGTAGTGGTTCATAAGCCATTTTAGGAAAAGCCTTTATACGAGTATCGGGAGATCGGTCCGGCTCGTCATCACGCGTAAAAAAGTCCACGAAGGCCGGAAAAACCGGAAAAACCGTTACGAAATCGGTCGATATCGGCACAAGTGCGTTAGTAAACGATCCGTCCAACGTCTGGGACCGGACCAAGATCGGCGGTTTGGGCATAGGCATAGATAGAGAGAGGAGTTCGAAATGAACGGTCTGAGTCAATCGCGTGTGAGAGGCCTGGTGGGCTTGGTGGCCCTATGCCTCGTGGCTTCGGCGGCCTACGGCGCTCCGACCAGCCTGAGCAACGGTGTTCCCGTCACCGGCATTTCCGGGGCGACCGGCAGCGAGCAGTTCTACATGATCGTCGTCCCGAGCGGGCAGGACGAGCTGACGATCCAAATTTCCGGCGGGACCGGCGACTGCGATCTGTATGTGCGTAAGGACACCGAGCCGACCACCACGACGTATGATTACCGGCCCTACAAGGTCGGAAACAACGAGACGGTGCTCGTGGAAAGCCCGGCCGCCGGCACATGGTACATCATGCTGCGAGGCTACAGCGCGTTCTCCGGGTTGACCCTTCAGGCCAGCTACTCGGCCAGCCTCAGCGTGGTGACGTTGAGCAACGGCGTGGCCGTGACCGGTCTGAGCGATGCCGCCGGGGGCGAGAAGTATTTCCAGATCGACGTGCCGAGCGGACAGACCAAGCTCCAGATCAGCATCTCCGGCGGGACCGGCGACTGCGATCTTTACGTCAAACGCGGCGCGCTGCCCACCACCACCGATTACGACTACCGACCGTTCCTCTCCGGCAATAACGAATCCGTCACCGTCGACAACCCGACCGCGGGCACGTGGTACATCATGCTTCGCTCGTACAGTGCCTACACCGGCGTGACGTTGCTGGCCAGCTACACCGGCGGCGGCGCGGGCACGCTGCTGAGCAACGGCGTTCCCGTCACCGGCCTGGCCGGCGCGCAGAACAGCGCGCGGATCTTCGCCATCGAGGTTCCGTCCGGCGAAACCAGCCTGCAAATCAAGATCTCCGGCGGGACCGGCGACTGCGATCTCTACGTCAAGTTCGGTGCGGTCCCGACCAATTCCGATTATGACTATCGACCGTTCCTCTCCGGCAACGACGAAACCGTTGCCGTCAACAATCCGACCGGCGGCACGTGGTACATCATGCTGCGAGGCAACAACGCTTACTCCGGCGTGACGCTGGTCGCCACCTACGGGAAAGAGACGGTTATTGAAGACAATGTGCCTGTCTCCGGCATCTCGGGAGCCAGCGGCAGCGAACAGGTCTACAAGATCGATGTCCCCTCGGGGCAGTCCGTGCTGGAGATCCGGATCTTCGGCGGGACCGGCAACTGCGATCTCTACGTCCGTTGGGACGCCATCCCCACCACATCGAGCTGGGACTACCGGCCCTACCTGTCGGGCAATGACGAGACGGTCACCATCGAGAATCCCCAGGGTGGAACGTGGTACATCATGCTGCGCGGCCGCACGGCCTACAGTGGTGTGACTCTCAACGCCGATTACTGGTTCACCGGAACGGTCACCCTTCTCGACAATGGCGTGCCTGTGACCAACATCTCCGGGATCGAAGGCAGCGAGAAGTTCTATCGCATCATCGTGCCCACCGGCCAGACGAAGTTCGAGATCAAGATGTCGGGCGGCACCGGCGACGCCGATCTGTACGTCAAGAGGGACGCCCCTCCGACGACGTCGGACTACGACTACCGTCCGTATCTGATCGGCAACAATGAGACCGTCACGATCGACAATCCGCAGGGCGGCAACTGGCTGATCATGATCCGCGGCTACCAAGCCTACGCGGGCGTGAGCCTCGTGGCCACCTACGGCAGCGGCAGCGGGGACACCGTGACACCGCTGACCAACGGCGTTCCCGTGACGGGTCTGTCCGGCGCCAGCAGCAGCGAAGCGTACTATAAGATCGACGTGCCCGCCGGCCAGGCCAGCCTGGTGATTCAGATTTCCGGCGGCACCGGCGACGTGGATCTCTACGTCCGCAAGGACAGCAAGCCCACGACCGCGCAGTGGGACTACCGTCCATACCTGATCGGCAACAACGAGACGGTCACGATCAACAATCCGTCGGCCGGCACCTACTACATCATGCTGCGAGGCTATCAGGCCTACACGGGCCTGACCCTGGTGGCGACCTACGTGCCCTCGGCGACTCCAGTGATCACTCTGGCCAACGCCGTTCCGCTGTCGGGTCTGTCGGGCACGGGGGGCGGCGAGAAATTCTATCTGATCGTGGTTCCCGCCGGGCAGGATTTCTTGAACATCTCCATCTCCGGCGGCACCGGCGACTGCGACCTCTATGTCAAGAGGGGCTCGCAGCCCACCACTGCAAGCTATGATTACCGCCCGTACCTGGTCGGCAACGAGGAGAGGGTGGAAATCGCCAATCCTGCGGCGGCCAATTGGTACATCATGCTCAAAGCGCACCAGGTGTACGCCGGTGTGACACTGTTGGCCTCCTACGGAGCGATCGGCGCCGGCAACAACTTCGCCGGCGACGCCCACTGCGCTGCTCTGTGGCGCTTCGAGAGCGGGCAGTTGGGCACGGATTCCATCGGCACGAACATGCTCATCAACTACGGTGTGCAGGCCAACACGACCGACTACCGGGAAGGGGCCGGCGCCGGAGAGTTCGTGGCGAGCCAGGGCGGCTGGATGAGCATCGACGACGACGATCTGTCGGCCAATTTCCCGACACGCAGCGACGATTCGGACGTCGAGATGTCGATCTGCTTCTGGATGAAGCCCAGGACCTTCGCCTATGAGAACACAGTGATCAGCAAGTACCTGATTTCGACCGACGATCGCTCCTGGAGAATCTACGTGGGCAACTTCGGCGTCTCGACGGGTGTGCTGTACATCGGTTTGGGGACGGGTGTCGGCGCGACGTTCAACACGTACACCTTCGACGCGCCGGATCAGCGTCTGTCCGTGAACCACTGGTATCACGTGGCGTTCACCTACCGCGATGCAGACCTCAGCTACCATGTGAGGATATGGGATGCCACGGCGGGTGTTCTGGCGTATGACGTCGTGGGCACCGCCAAGGGGCGACTCGCCGTCAACAGCGGCCCGGTGGTCCTGGGCAACCTGCCGCTGGAAGAGAGGTACTTCGACGGCTGGCTGGACGAGGTGGTCCTGTTCAACGATATCCTGACGACGGCGGAGATCGACCTGATTCGTCAGGGAGCGTACGGAAAGCCCTGAAACGACCTGCAGTAAGGGTCTGACCCATGGCCGGAGGGTGTCGCTGGGGGGCGCCCTCCGGTTTTCTTTTTGCCTGCGCCGTGGACGAGCCGATTCCTGGTTTCGCCATCTGTCAAAGCGTGTCCAGTCATACCGCCGATTGCGCCGCCGGGAACTCTGTCCTGGCGTGATCTGTGGTCTGAACAAGAGGCGTCTTGCCGTGCCCTGTACTCGTCTCCGGTCGGGATCCTCGCACACGCCGGAGAACCGGACCGTGCGGGTGTACGTATCTTATCTGAATTGTAGGATGCGCCCCGATCAGGATGGTATCCTGCTCTGGACGTGTCTGATCGAATTCTCGGGACGCTTTCGCAGCCGCGTAGGCGAATTGCCTATGGCATATGGAGTGTTTTCCTTAGCCAGTAGTTCGCCGCAGCGCGTTAACATACGACGCGGCTTTCAGGTGTGCCGGCCGACAGGAGGGCGGCCGGGTCAGAGGGTATGGACATGAGCACCACGTGTTTGGATCCTGTCAGCATCCGCCTCCCGCTGGTCCATCGGCTGCCGCTGTGTCCAAAGTGCGGGCGCACGCTGCACGAAGTGGACCGCATCGCCAAGAGAGGGTCTGTGTACCTGTGGTATGAATGCGACGGACCGGAGTGCGAGGAACGCTGGTTCGAGAAGGTGCCGGCCAGAACAAGGTAGGGGGCCGGACGGCAGAGGACCGCATCCGGGATGGTGCAGACGGATGAGAAGGTCGTGTGACGCTGCCTTGCCGAGGCGGGCGGCGCCGGTGAGGAGGGACCTGTGTGTCGGTTCGTGTCGGCCGCTCGTGTCGGATGTCGCCGAGGCGACACGCACGCAGGTCGAAAACGCCACGGATGGCACTGAGGGGATAAACACGCTGGAAGGCAGGTGATTCCAGGCGGCGGCCCTCTCGCGATGAGGGAGCATCGTGAGAGGATAACGCCGTTTTCGCAGCGGTGTCTGCCTGCCGCACGAGACACGGCACAGCCATTCACATCTCCTGTCTTGCGCCTCCGTCTTACTGCGAGGTCCGGCGGTCAGCGCCCGGTTTCCCGGGTCAGTCGGATCGGGCGGCCCGGCGCCGGCGTGAAGATCAGGTCGGTTCCTATCTTGCGGATGTCGCCTTCGTCCAGCCCTTTGACACCGTATGCCGCCTCGCCGAACGGGTTCTCCAATCGGCACGTGCCGCCGGCTTCTGCACGGATCTCGACGAACGTGACGCGGCCGGCCCGCCGCTCGGCCGAGACCACAAACGCGCCCTCCGCACGCAGCTTCTCGAACGAAACATCCTGCCAGGCGTCGGGGATGGCGGGGAAGACGCGAATCGCTCCGCTGTAGCTTTGCAGGAGCATCTCCTGCAGGCCGGCCGCGGCCGCGAAGTTGCCTTCGAGCGTGAACGGCCGGTAGCGGAAGCTGCTGTAACCCTTGTCCGTCTGGTCGCCGTTGCAGTGGAAGCTGTTCCGCAGGCAGAACGCGGTCGAGAAGATCTCCAGGGCGCGTTCGGCCGCTACGCCGTCGCGGGCGCGGGCCGCCAGGTTCGCCAGCCAACTGAAGCTGTACCCGGTCCACCAGGTCGAGCCTTTCTCTTCCAGCTCCGCCAGCGACGCTTCGATGATCGCGCGGTCGCGTGCGCCGTGCTCCCAGCGGATCAGGCCGAGCGGATGGATCGCCATAAGGTGCGAGAAGTGCCGGTGCGAGCCGGGCAGGGGACAGTCAGCCGCGACCAGCAGCTTGTGGTTGTTCGGGTCCAGCGCCAGCTCCGGCATCTCGGCCAGAACGGCGCGCCATCGACTTGCCTGCTGCCGGTGGCCCAGTTCATCGGCTAATTCCGCCGTCTTCTCGAAGTTCCAGCGAATCAGCGCCAGGTCATAGTTCGTGATTGTGCCGAACCACGCGTCGATGCGGTTGTCGTTGATCTCGGGCGATGAGCTCAGGGGCAGCGTTCGCTTGCCGTCCGGGCCTTCCTCCGTGATCGCTTCGAGGAAGACGGAGACGTCGCGCAGCCACGGGTAGGCGCGGTCGCGCAGAAAGTCGCGGTCCATGCTGTATCGCCAGTGGAGGTAGAAGTGGTGGGCCAGCCAGGCGCCGGTGGTCGCCGAGTGCGTGTACTGGTGCCAGCCTCCGATCTGCTCCTGGTTCAGGTCGGCGGTCATCGGGACGTTCAGGCCGGGCAGGTCGAAAAAGCGTTTCGTCCAGGCCTCGGCGGTCGGCCTCGTGTCCCACAGCCACCGGACGAATCCCGATGCGCCGTCGAGCCGGTTGCCGCTGTAGGCGGGCCAATATGACAGCTCGGTGTTCAGGTCGTGGTGGTAGTCGCCTTTCCACGGCGGGATCTTGCGGTCGTCGGCGGTCCAGGGACCCTGGAGCGTGATCGGGGGCGTGTCCGATCTCGCGGCGGCGCCGAACTTGTAGGTCTCCAGATACCACTGGCGTTCGACAATCGGATTCGGCACGCTCACCGACGCGCCGTCCCAGTAGGTTTGCCACCAGCGGGCGTGTTGTGTGAGGGTCTTCTCGAAGCCCTGCCGGAGGGCCTTCTCGCAGGTCACGTGGGCCTGAGCCAGTGGGTCGCTCGATTCACCTGACGTGGCGACCGACCAGACCCCCAGCCAGCCTTCGTCAGTCTGCCGCCAGGCGAGCCCGACAGCAAAGCGGAATCCACCCCAGCCTTTCTGGGCGTACCCGGTCCATCCTTCGGCTTCGTGGATTTGGGGCGGCTTGTATCGCAGGGTGGCCAGATCGCCGGCGCTGATCTTGCCTGCCCCGGCCTCTTCGGTGATCTCGCCCGAGAACGGCGGTGGCAACAGCGTCACCTTCTGCGGCGCCGCGCCGCTGAGACGAACCATGCCGAACGGCTCGGCGGCGTGGACGAAGACCTCGGCGGTCTTGCCGTCGGCGAAACGCACGACCGTGACCGCTTTGGCCAGGTCCAGTGATGCGCTCTGGAAGCTCGTTTCTCCGCCAAACGTCAATTCGATCCGTCCGGCGGGAATCTTCGTCGGGCCGGCGTTGCCGTACGGATTGTCGTACAACCGGTGCAGGTCGTCGATGCGACCCTCGCGCACCCACTGGCGCATCTTCGCGTACGAGTAGTC
>CAZNSM010000007.1:0-1369 GCA_964575615.1 uncultured Pirellulales bacterium
GTGGATCGCGGTGCAGCCAATCCCTGGGCTGTGGTCTGCGCCAGTGAGGGCCGGTGGCTCTGCGTGAGCCACTCGGGCACACATGAGGTGAGCATCATCGATCGCCTCGCTCTGCATCGCAAGCTCGACCGAGTTGCAGCAGGGCCTGAGGACGTGTCCAGCGACCTGTCGTTTCTGGTGGACCTGCGCCGGCGCGTCCGTCTGCCGGGCAGGGGACCGCGCGGCATCGCAGTCGCCGGACGGACGCTCTATATCGCCGAGCACTTCTCCGATTCCGTGGCGACCGTCGATCCGGGTGCGGACTTTGCGGACACACCTGCGTCGATTCCGCTGGGGCGGACGGCTGGCATGACTGATGTGCAGCGGGGAGAGATGCTCTTCCATGACGCCGATCTATGCTTCCAGAACTGGCAGAGCTGCGCCAGTTGCCACCCGGATGCCCGCGCAGACGGTCTGAACTGGGACCTTCTCAACGATGGTCCGGGCACTCCCAGGAACACCAAGAGTATGCTGTGGTCGCATCGCACGCCGCCGGCCATGAGCACGGGCGTTCGCGAGACCGCCGAGGCCGCGGTTCGCGCCGGTCTGCACCACATTCAGTTCGTGGTGCCTCGTGAGACCGATGCTGCCGCCATCGATGCGTACCTGAAATCCATCGAGCCTCTTTCGAGCCCGTATGCGGAAGACCGGGACCTCATCGACAAGGTCCAGAGAGGCAAGGTCGTCTTCGAGAAGGCCGGGTGCCAGGAGTGTCACCCTGCGCCTCTCTACACGTCGCTGGCGTCCTATGACGTAGGGGCGAATGATTGTTCGCCGCTACCCGGCCGGTCCGGCGAAGCCTTTGACACGCCCACGCTGGTCGAACTGTGGCGCACCGCGCCCTACCTCCACGACGGCCGGGCCGCCACCCTTGAAGAGGTGCTGACCAAGTTCAATCCCGAGGACCGCCACGGCAAGACCTCGAATCTGACGGAGACGGAGATCGACGACCTGACGGCGTTTCTGCTGTCTCTGTGAGTGTGAGTGTCCGAATCCGGGCGCGCCGATCCCAAAACCGGGCGCGGGAGCAGGGGTCCAGACGCCTGTCGGGCCTTGCGACGCGGTCCTCATCTGGCACACTGTTTGCATACCCTCCAAGCGAAGACGGTGCAACTGCAAATGAGAACGAGTTGACAGTTCACAGTGGACGGTTGCCGGTTGGCAGCAAGAACTGACGGTTGTGGCAGGGCAACTGCGAACTGACAACTGTCAACCGACAACTGGCAACTGAGAACTGACGGCCGGAGAGCGAAAATGGGAACACTGTGGCAGGATATCCGATTCGGTTTGCGGATGCTCAGGAAGAGCCCTGGGTTTACCACCGTGGCGG